>JAOUJL010000025.1 GCA_029883255.1 Candidatus Bathyarchaeota archaeon
ACTATACCATCGTTGGTTACGTCCGCATCTGGGTTCCACAGCAGGTCACTGGGTTGAGTTCCAAATGCTAGGCCTACTATTGTTAGGTCAAGGATGTCTACTATGCCGTCGTCGTTGATGTCTGCTGATGTAACTATATAGTAGTGTGTGTCTGTTGTGTTTGTGTTTTCAGCATTGTCTGTGTCTTCTGCTAACATGTTCGGGTTCTGTCTGCTACATAAACGAAACATTCGACACAAAAAAAAGGGGTTTTGCGGGGGATATCTCCACGCCTCTCGTAATATACGTTTATCATAGGTTAACTTGAGCTTATATTGGGTCATTTCCGCGTTGGGTTACAAAGACGTTGACCCTGCCATAATCAGTGTTGAAGAACCGATCTTGACAGTGCTTTTATTCTTTTCCAAGCTTTTTCCCGGAGGGTTTTGAAGTAGAGGAAGGCTAATCCAAGATTTGTGAGAACAGTCGTTATGTAAAATACCGGATCAGGTATACCGATGTTTCTTGCTCCCAGAAGAGGTTCAGGTGTGTTCCCGCCTAAAAAGATCCAATGTCTGAGTCCTATTTGAGGAAAAAGAACATAGAAAGGAAGGTCGAGGAGGCCGAAGAGACCTAAAATCTTTAGTGCAACTTGTGTTTTGTACCCAAATTTCGTTTTGAGCAGAATTAAGGCTAACAACCATGAAACGATATTGGTCGTCAATGAGCCGCCTAGGCTCATGAGGCCAGATGCGAATTCTGTTGTTAGTCCCTCAACTCTTGCAAATCCCAAAACAAATGTTGAGGTTAATGAAAATTGAGGATAGATCTCGAAATAGGCTATCTTCATATAGGTGAGCCTTCCTCCCACGGCAATCCCCCAGAGGGCATGACCAAATTCATGAACAAAGTCCATAACAAGGCCGAGTGGAATGAACAAAACTAGGGGAAAGAAGAACTCCTTGTACTTGAAGCCTTCTCTCAACTTAGGAAGCACGCTCTTCTCTAAGATGATTAGGAGCAAAAAGGAAATGGTGATCCAGAATGCAGCGTCTATAGCTAAGATGTTGAATCTAAACTCAGTCGGCTGGAGGGTTTTAGTCATCCGCCATACCAGAGGGTAACCGTAGTAGGTCAACCCGATTATGCTGGCTTCCGGTTGATTTTCAATCAGTCCCGTAGCCAACGACAAAAGAACTCCGAAGACTATCGTCCAAAAGAAAGACTTTAATCTTAGAGTTTGTGACGTCAACTCCATCACTTTACAATTCCGAGTACAGCGCCTACATTAATAATACTATTTTTTAGAACAGCATGTCCTAAAACCGGAACAAATTCTATGCAGACAATTTCAGCTTTTAACGAAGGCAGGAAGGTTTAGAACAGAACTTATTTGGGAACAAATTGCAGAAAACATCTTCCACCTACTGACTTAACGTTCATAAAAGTTATTATACTCCTTGAATCAAAAACGAAGACTAGCGAGCGCAGGAAGAAAGAAAAATGAAACACCACCAAGTCTTCAAATTAGACCTCACAAAAATCGAAGGAGGCGGAGATTTCGCCTGCCCTAGCTGTGGAACCATGATTTCTCCAGAAGACGAAACGGAAAACGTTTACGTCATCTTAGAAACAAAAATGAAAAAAGATTCTTTGGAAGAACTGATAATACAATGCAACAGATGTGGAAGTAGAATCCATCTGTTTGGATTCCTTACTCCTTCTCCATCCAGCTTAAAATGAAAATGATAAAATAGATCACAAGCCTTGAAACGGATGCCGCTCATACATACATTTTTCAATGCTGCGATTTCATCAATCTTTTTGTTTGATCGAAACTCAACGATTTTCGGAACCTCTAGCGAGTAACCACGCATATGCTCATCGGCTTCACTAATAAACATTGATTTTCACAATATCATTTTTTCCACAATCGTTGTTAACTGGTAATGTTCGAAATGCTTGCTAAAACTTCTCGCTTTCGAACCTCAGCATCTAAATCTTTGCGTCGATGCATGTTGGAAGCGCTTTCATCATCAGGTAAATGCGCTTTTACACGTAAGATGAATTTTAACCTTGAGACGAAAAACCTGCCGTTATGCTTATAAAGTTACAACGGGTGATATGTACAACCATGCATAACGGTGGGATCGATAATGGAAAGAAAAATCTGGATTTGGACACCCGCACTTGTCTTAGTCGTAATTACCTCGGTGGCCGGAACTGCCTATTACATATCGACATCGACAAGAGAAAAACTTGTGATTTCGACTACAACTAGCCTCTATGACACACTTCTGCTCGACAGCATCGAAGACCAATTTGAAGCAGAATATCCAATCGACCTCTACTTCATATCTGTTGGAACAGGTTTAGCGATACAGCATGCACAAAGAGGAGACGCCGACATGATACTAGTGCATGATCCATCAAAAGAGCGTGCTTTCCTAGAGGACGGACATGGCATTTGCAGAAAAATCATTGCGTACAACTTCTTTGCAATCGTGGGTCCAGAAGCGGATCCTGCAGAGATCAATGGGTTGTTACCCCCTCAAGCCTTGCCAGAAATCGTAGAAGCTGGCAGGCTCGGGCAGGCCAAGTGGGTGTCCCGAGGCGACGATTCGGGCACTCACACGAAAGAAAAAAGCTTATGGAATGATGCGGGTCTAAATTGGACGGAATTGAGTGAAGAGGAGTGGTATATAGAAGCTGGCGCTGGCATGGGAACAACACTACGGATCACGGAAGAATTTTCTGCATATACCCTTGCGGATATGGGCACCTATCTAAAGTACTGTAAAGACAACATCATCACTCTGAAGGAATTGGTGACTCAGGGAGAAGAGCTACTGAATGTGTACAGCGGAATAGCAGTCAACAAGAGTATGCACGCGGAGGTTAACTTAGATGGAGCCATAAGCTTCATAGAGTTCTTGGTATCCGAAAGAGGACAACAGATAATCGAGGATTATGGAAAAAATACTTATGGGCAAAGCTTGTTTTACCCTGCTGTGGAGCTTCTTGAGGAAAACACTGAACTGGCTACTGTGCAGTGGATAAAGAATTATGCATTTTTCAATGGTTATGAATGCCCACCGAAGTATCAAAACGGTCATCCTGAATTATATTCCTAAAGCGTCAAGGCGTAGAATCAATGTGGGAAATACTAGAAGGCATTGGAAGGGTTATAGAACTCTTTGGAAATCCTGTAGTACTAGAGACCACTTTCAGATCAATTTATGTATCGGGTACTGCAACTTTGCTTTCCGCTCTTTGGGGAATCCCGGTGGGTGTGCTCATCGGATTCAGGGATTTCACTGGAAAACACTTTGTGAAAGGAATTTTTAACGCGCTGTTGGGAATACCCACTGTGGCATTAGGTTTGGTTCTCTACCTTGTTTTCTCTCATTCTGGTTATCTAGGTTTTATGGGTCTTCTCTACACTCCAATGGCAGTTATGTTCGGTCAGGCAATTTTAATAACTCCTATAATGATCAGCCTTGTCGTCCATACTGTGGAATCGGTGGATCCAGATGTTAGAGATTTGGCAAGAACCTTAGGAGCTTCGGAAACAGAAGCTTCTATTGCTGTCTTAAGAGAATCAACAGCCGGAGTTACTTTGGCTTTTGTCTCATGCTTCAATCGAGCCATAGCTGAACTTGGTGTTGCTATCGCTGTAGGTGGAAATATACGAGGGTTAACGCGAGTACTAACAACCACAATAGCCCTAGAAGTCATGAGGGGAGAAATAGAGTACAGCATAGCTATGGCAGTCATATTGCTGCTGATAGTTTTCGCAGTAACTCTGACTATTAATCTGATTCAGAGGCGAGGACCATGAATTGCTTTGTGAAGCTTCAAGGTCTGACTAAACGCTATGAAAACGCAACAGCCCTTGATAATATTAACCTAGAAGTTAAGCGAAGCGAGATATTAACTGTCATAGGCCCAAACGGATCTGGAAAAACCACTTTACTGAGGATGATGGCCTTCTTAGACAAACCAACAGAAGGAGAAATCTACTTCGACGATGCCAGGATCAACGGCAATAACCGAAATCATATGAGAACTAAATGCACTATGGTTTTTCAGAAAACTGCCCTTTTTGACACCACTGTCTACAACAACATTGCCTATGGACTCAGATTAAGAAAACGTTCCAAGAGAGAAATTAAAGAAAGAATCCGAGAAATTTTAGAGCTTGTGAGATTAGAAGGCTATGAAAAGCGACAAACAAAGAAATTATCTGGAGGAGAGCAGCAAAGAGTTTCACTTGCGAGGGCTTTGACCCTGGATACTGAGCTCCTACTCTTGGATGAACCGACAGCAAATCTAGATCCTAAAAATGTGTCAATTATTGAAGAAGCCATCGCAAGGGTCAATCGCGAATACAATACTACCATAGTAACGACAACTCACAACATGTTTCAAGCGGAAAATATCACAGAAAGAGTTGCTCTGCTTCTCAGAGGCAAAATAGCGGAAATTGGAACAACATCAGAGATATTTGGAAAAGCATCAAAGGATTTGGCAGGTTTTGCTAGGCTTGAAAATGTCTTTTCAGGTATCTCAAAAATAGGTGAGGACGGTACTTCACTAATAGAGGTCGGCGATGCAGTGCAGATAGAGGCTGCCTTGAAAAAATCTGGAAAGGTAACAGTTTTGGTGAGACCGGAGGACATAATTGTGTCTAGAAAAGCTGTTAGTTCGAGTGCAAGAAACGTTTTTGAGGGAAAAATAATCGGTATTTCAGACTTGGGTTCAACCGTGAAATTGAATGTTGATGTGGGAAAGTCATTCGTAGCTCAGATTACCAAGCGATCTTTCAGTGAAATGCGACTTAACCTTAACTCTAAAGTATTTCTCACCTTCAAAGCATCATCTGTCTATATAGTTTGATCATCTCTCAGGAACGATCTTTGTTCATTTGCTTTCAGGTTTCCGTTTTTGAAGTTCGTGGAGAATAACAAGTGCTTCACCTAATGGTATGCTGAGTTTTGTCGCTAGATTTTGGGACGTTATGTCTGGTTGTTCATGGAGAACTACGTCTCTTGTGTAAGCCTTGTGATGAGAATACATTATCATGGCGTGAACCGTTTCTACGAGAACTGGCCAAAGTGGATTGCCTATGTGATTTTCTAAGCTCATTTTGAAACCACAAATTATATTTCTCGGCTCTTAGGCAATAAAGCCTCTCTTAAACTCGTGACGGATGGAAGTTCAATTGGCGATCAAAGCAGTGATATTCGATCTTGACGGAACCATTGTAGATTTCAACCTCAATTACAAAGCCGTAAGAGCAGAGGTCATACAGTTTCTGGCCAAACAAGGCTTCCCTCGATCAATTTTTTCCATGAATGAAAGCGTGTTTGAAATGCTGAAGAAAATGGAAATCTACATGAAAAACAACGGCAAGGGAGAACAAGAGATAGTAAAGATTAAAAAAGCCGTGTTTTCGTTGGTTAGTAGTCACGAGTTAGAGGCTGCTCGGTTGACCCGTCTGATACCGGGCGTCTTGGAAACGCTCAAAGCTTTAAGGAAAAAAGGATTAAAGACGGCGCTTTTCACTCTTAACGGCGAAAAATCAGTAAGCTATATTCTCAAGTGTTTTCGCCTTGAATCTTTCTTTGATGTAGTAATTACTCGTGAATTTGGCTCGGCGGTTAAGCCAGATTCAGCGCATTTGGAAGCTGCATTGGGTAAACTGAATGTTAAGCCTGAAGAGGGGATAGTTGTAGGCGATAGCGTGTGGGACATGATGTGTGCTCATGAACTGAATGTCATTGCGATAGGTGTAGTCACCGGCATTTCCTCTCTCCAAGAATTAACTCGTGCGGGAGCTACTTACATAGCTTCATCATTCACTGAGCTACCAACTTTGATACAACAACTCAATGAGTCATGACGGTTTAAAGAAATATCGAGGCCATGTAGGCCATTGAGAAGGTATGGTCGTGTCAAAATCTACTCTTAGATCCATGCCTACACTGATTTTTTCCGGTGCGACGCCTTGAATCATGCCAGGCAGTTTTGGGCCATCTTCTAATTTCACAATACCGACAGTGTAAGGAATCAACGATTCAAACTGCTTGGGCGAAACGTGAATCACCGTGTAAGTCAACAGTTTTCCTTTGTTTTTGAGTTCAACCCACTCCAAATCCGATGAAAAACATTTCGTGCACATGGGCCTAGGCGGAAGAAACATTATTCCACATTTCTTGCACTTGGCAGCCATCAGCTTTCTTTCGCTCACAAACTTGTAGAACTGTTCTATTGTGAACGGAAAAGTCTCAGTCATTATTATCCTCTCCGATAAATATGCACGATTGCAGTGGCGCCTGAACCACCCACGTTATGGCTTAGCCCAATCTCAGCTCCTTCCACCTGTCTTTTCTCAGCTTGCCCAGTCAGTTGTAAGTATATCTCGTAGGCTTGAGCGACTCCCGTCGCTCCAACAGGATGTCCCTTCGATTTCAAGCCTCCACTGGTGTTAACGGGAATCTTCCCCCCAATCTCAGTGACGCCCTCTTCTACCAAGCTTCCTCCTTTTCCAGGCTTGCAAAAGCCGAGATCCTCATACGCGATAATTTCCGCAATGGTGAAACAGTCGTGAACCTCTGCGATATCAGCGTCTTGAGGCTTAACCTTAGCCATATTGTAGGCTTCTTGACCCGCAAGCTTGCCCGCCTTTATAGTCGTAATGTCTTCTCTTTCGTACAAGCCTATGGCGTCGCTTGCTTGTCCTGAACCTATAATGTGCACTGGGGTGTCCGTAAACTTCTTGGCAAGTTCAGGTTTTGTCAAAATTAAGCAGCTGGCTCCATCCGTTATCAAGGAGCAGTCATACAGTTTCAGCGGCCAAGCGATTACTTTGGACGCCATCGCCTTTTCTAACGTTACTTCCTTCTGCATATGCGCTTTTGGGTTCAGAGCTCCGTTATGATGGTTTTTCACCGCAACCATTGCCATCTGTTCTTCTGTCGTGCCAAACTTGTGCATGTGAGCCGTAGCCATGAGAGCGTATAGTCCTGGAAATGTTATTCCATGCCATTGTTCAAATGGATAATCTGAGGCCATTGCTAAGAATTCGGTCACGTCAGATGTGGTTCGATGGGTCATTTTTTCTACTCCGCCCACCATCACTATGTCGTACATGCCTGAAAATACGGCGGAAACCCCTAATCCTAACGCTACTCCCGAGGATGCGCATGCGTTTTCAATTCTCGTTGCTTGTACGGGAAGTAAGCCAGCCCAGTCAGCAAGCGTTGGTCCGGTGTGTCCCTGATGTTCATATGATTCGCCCATGTGCCCGACGAAAAGTGCTTTAATGTTCTTTTTAGGAATGAGATTGGGGCATCTCTCATAAGCTTCTTTTGCGGCTTCAGCGAAAAGCTCTCTGCCGTATAATCCTTCTCTTCTTCCAAATTTTGATAATCCAGCTGAGACTATGGTTGCTAACGGTTTGCCAGCCAACTAGCGGAACCTCCTTCCACCGAGTTTGCCTAGAATTTAGTAATCCCATTGAGGAAGAATAAAAGTATTTCATTCAGAAGTAGAGATGTCTCATGCAGACCCCCTCTTTCTTGCGACGTACAAGCATATAGAGTCTTCAAAAAGATTTGCTGATGTACTTCACGACGTGCACACTGCATGAGTGCATGGGGCCCTTCTGAAGAATCAGCCTTCAATCTTCCTCGATAGAGTAGATGTATGAATGCAGATCGGTCAAGATATTGTTGTCCAGACTACTCAGTACATGGGTGAGTTTTAGATTTAGGATGGCATTCTGCTATTTGTTCAGGAGAACATTCCTTGGGATCTTTGATTTTCTTCTCTGGATGCTCGCAACATGATTTCTTGTTACACATGTGGTAAACCCTCCCATGTAAAAGCGAGTAATCTTATTTAATGTTTCTAAATGTGAGAAATGCATGCAGCTATATGCCGACTACCAACCCCGCACTTCAGGATCATTATCTATACCGTACCTCTTTTTGATGAATTGGATAGTCTGCTTCATTGACGCTTCCAAAGATTCTAGAATTTTTGGATCCTTCTGGAGACAAGCCCACTCTGGAACCTTCTGCCCGGGGACTGCCACAGCATAGCAATCCGTCAAATCCCCTTTTCGCTGCTCCTTCGACACAAACTCAATTCTTACCTTTTGTCCGATGAAGAGTTCCCCTGGGGGTATATGCAACATCATAGCTAAAGTAGTATCAGCACCATCAATTTTGACCCAGCCCATTGAGAACGGCAATTGATGCTCAAAAGGAGCTGCTGCAAGGCACTGCACGGTGAAAGTATGGATAACACCCGTCAATGGAAGATCAACCCATTCACAATCAGCTACTTTACACTTGGGATTCCAACAATGAGCTCTGGGAGGACAGTATAGTGTGCCGCATTTGGGACATTTTGTTCCTTTTAGCTTTCCCTCTAGTAATCCTCTAAAGAAGGGTGAAACCAGCCCATAGCTGTGGGAATATAACGCAAAAGCGGCGCGATCTATTACCATGAATTCTTTTGGCTTTCTCTTTAGAGCTTCTTCAACCGTACCTCCGCCACAAGGGCCCTTTAGAATCTGATAACCCTTGATTGACCATAATCCTGTATTGACTATTGGTTCCCAGTATTCTTGAGCCGCTGTTGAGTGGTCCTCTACTACTGGATAATGTTTGTATTTTGCTTCACGCTTTGTACGCTTTATTTTCCTTACTTTTATTTTTCTTTCTTCAATTCCAACTTCTGTCATTTTCATTCTCTCCTTTTTAATCACCTTCAAAAGTTACCACGGCCCCTTGGCAACCAGTTCCGCCATGTCCGGTAATAAGCGCTTTTCTTGCATCTGGTACCTGTAAACCATCCAAGCCACATTTTTCTTTTATCTTTCCAGCAAGCTGCCAGTATAAGAAAAGTGTATAATAGAGACTTGTAGCGCCCACAGGGTGTCCTGATGCTGTCAAACCTCCGCTGAGGTTAGACGGGCATTCACCACCGTATTCAACTATTCCTTCCCTTATCAGAGTTTTTCCTTCTCCCCGAGGGCAAAGCATCAAATCTTCCCACAAAGAAAGTTCAACGCCGTCATAGGGAGCGAAAAGCTCTACCAGATCTAATTCTTTTAGCGGATTGGTTATACCTGCCTGAGGATACGCTCTTTTTGCAGCTATATGCAAAGAGGCAAAATTTGCCATATCTGGATAAGGCGTTTTTATCGGATCAACAAAATCAGGATATATCTTCGCCTCATCTTTCATCCCTTCATAGGCAAAATCAGCCGTTCTATCTCCTGGCCTCATCGAATCTGTCCCTAAGCCAACTCCCGTTATCCACATAGGTGTATCAGTGAACCGGCGAGCTTTTGATTCTGTTGCCATCAATAGAACACAGGCTCCTTCACTCATTACAGCACAGTTGAGAACTCTATAGGGCCAGCATACTAGTCGGTTCTTCCAGTAATCATCCAGTGTTATAGGAGCAGTGCCGTGCTGGCTCACCCATTGAGAATAGGGCCAATGAATGGAATTATTGTGGTTTTTGACAGCAATCTTGCCAAGATCTTCACAGGTTTCCCCGTATAATTGCATATGTCGAACTGCAAGGGCTGCATAGAACGCATTGTAATACCCACCAACTGGAAAGTCCCAATCGGTATCTGCCGCTGAAGCTATCATTTCATTTGTTGCAGCAACCGAAACCTCGCACATCCACTCCCAACCAGGAATCAATATAACGTCAAACATTCCTGATTTTATCATATAGTAAGCGTTGACTACAGCATCTATTGATGTGGATCCACCGGACTCAACTCTGTAACCTGGCTTATTATGTAGGCCCAGATAATCTTGCACTATCCATCCCATACACAGCTGCCCATTCAAGTGGTCGCTAAAATAGCTCATACACAGTGCATCTATGTCATCCGCCGTTAAGTTAGGCACATTCTTAAGCAAATCTTGATAAGCAATGGCCACACCTTCTTCTACATTCTCCCCATGCCAAAGATCAGGGCGAAATATACCTCCATTGCAAATGGCTACTCTCTCGTCTCTAACCATAACTCACACGACCTAGTTCTTGTTCAGTTATCTGGCGTCAATATAAATCTAACTCAGTATGTCTGACGCATAAAAGAGTTGGTTCTTATCTAGGAATCAACCAGAAATAAGATAGAGTACGCACAAGAATTGGGGTCAGAAGCAGAGGAAAACATGGAAATCTGAAATTCACCTCTTCCCCAGTTCTTGTCAAAATGACTCTAGACAGTGACGCGTACAGAAGACTCTTTTATGGTTTTTTCACTCCACAAAATGCAGATATTGCAGCTATCAACAGTGTTGCCTAAAAGCAGGTGTTCAACGGAGGAATCTGGAGATGCTCCTCGCAAACTCCTTCTCCTATGTCGAATGCACGTGTTGAAGCGTGCACGAAGGTAGTTGAAAGACTTCTTTAGCGTTTTCTGTAGTTGCTTTGGCCAGTTCATCCACTGTGATTCCTTTAAGCTCTGCAATTTTTTTAGCTATGAAGAGAAGGAAGGCTGGTTCATTTCGTTTTCCTCGCTTTTTTTGAGGGGCAAGCCAGGGGCTGTCGGTTTCTAGTAGTATCTTGTTCAAATCGGTGCGTTTAGCAATTTTACCTAATTCATGGGAGTTGGGGAAGGTGACGGGTCCTGCGAAGGATATGTAGAAGTTTGACTTGATACATTGTTCAGCCATTTCTCTATTCCCTGAGAAGCAGTGCATTATGCTCTCGGTTTTTCCTTCAAATTTTGAAAGCATTTTGAGAGTGTCCGCATGTGCTTCTCTGGTGTGGATTACAACCGGCAACTTCAGCATTTCGGCTAGAAATAGTTGAGCTTCGAAGGCTTTCTTCTGGGTTTCTCTAGGAGATAGATTTCGGTAGTAGTCTAGTCCGATCTCGCCGATGGCTACAACCCTCGGGTTTTCAGATAGTTTCCTCAATTCATCTAAGACATTTTGGTTCAGCTGATCGGCGTTGTGAGGGTGAATTCCTACTGTAGCATAAAGCCCATTGTATTTTTCAGCTAGTTCGATGGCTTTTCTGCTGCTTTCAATGTCGAATCCGATATTTACTATGTGTTCTACGCCGGCTTTTCTTGCGCGGCTTATCACTTTTTCCCTGTCTTTGTCAAACCTTGACCATTGAAGGTGTGCGTGTGTGTCAACTAACATGCTTCAGTTTTCCTTCATGGCACGTGTTGTCGCGCGTGTTGTGAAACTGACTGAGTTCTTAAAACGAGTTTAGCTATTCTTTCCCCATACTCTATACACAAGCTTTTGCTTCTCTCATCTGGTTTCTCTATAGAAACAGGTCCATAATGATCTCCCTTCGACGATCCCTGAATTATCATACCATGGATCAACAGGGATTTCAAAATATCCATTATTGTCGTCTCATTGCCACCAGCTATGTTGGCTGACGAGGAAAAAGCTCCACCAACTTTTCCCTCCAGTTTTCCATGGAATCTGACGCTGTCATCTATGAACTTCTTAATCTCGGAAGCCATCGACCCATAGTATGTTGGAGACCCAAAAACTACGCCGTCAACATCAAGTAACTCCTCAACTCTAGCTTCTTGTACATTCTTCACCTTCACTTGCATACGCTTAACTTTCTTCACACCCTTGGCTATTGACTCAGCCATTTCCTTTGTATTGCCGGACCTTGAATAATAGATGATCAGGACTTCAGGCATGTGCCATCCCTGTGGTTATGGTAAGGCCCCATGCAGTTTTAAATTTGTGTGAACTTCCCAAAATAGTGGAATACTAGCAGACCTCTAGAGTTTCTCCATCGGCAGAACCAATTTAGTGATCGATCCTGTGGCAGAAAAATGAAAAATAAGGGTAACTACGATGTCCTCCCACTTTTGCTGGAAAGAATTAATAAAATTTTGTAAGAAAAACCAGTCTTAGAAAATACGTGTATGCACGTGGGAACTATGGAAAAAGTGATAACACAACTAATTAGGGACTTAACGTTGTGTGTGAGAAACCTGTCCGTCAGCAAATAATACTGCACCTATTTTCCTTGGAATCAAATGATACTTATGTCGAATGTTTATCTTAGCATTCAAAGCTGTGTCTTAATATTTTGGCATCAAATAAGACAAATTACATAAAACTTAAATAGTGTGCAATTTTCTGTTGTAACTGAGATGAAGGGAATGCGTGAATAAAGTGAATTCTCCTTTCTCTCTACCGGCTTATTTTTTTAAGCCTAACACGCATTCCCAGAATTTCTTCAACTTGTCGCGCGATTTGAAGTTTATAAACATTTTTATATATGACGTAGAAAGCTCTTAAGTAGGAACAGAAAAACTAATTTAGATTGAAAAGAAACTATTCGGTGGTGTTGTAAATGAAAAAGAGAATGTGGAATCTTCTTATGGAATATTTAAAAGATTCCAAGAGAAGTGATAGGGAGCTAGCAGGCATTCTAGGAGTCTCACAGCCAACTGTAACCCGAATGAGAAACAAAATGGTAAAGGATGGAATTATACAAGAATTCACTATAATACCAGACTTCATGAAAATGGGATTCAAGATTATGGCAATTACTTTTACCAAGACAAAATTTGATCCTGAACTAACGGAAAGAGCAAGAAAATCAGCAATGGCAAGACCTAACATAGTACTGTGTGCTTTTTCTCAAGGACTCGGAATGAATGGAGTGATTGTTTCTCTCCATAGAGACTACTCAGAATATTCTGACTTCTTCACAAATTACATGACAGAATGGAGAGACGTGATAGAAGATCACGATTGCCTTCTTGTCAGCCTAGGAGGAACAATCATCAAACCTTTCTCCTTAAAATACCTAGCAGAACTAAAAGAGAAATAACAGGTTACAAAATCCCTCTATACATAGAAGCT
>JAOUJL010000206.1 GCA_029883255.1 Candidatus Bathyarchaeota archaeon
CTGTTTTCAACAGATGGTTGAGATATTTTTCGGTTTGGCGATAGCTCAAGTTGCATTGATACATAACATGCGTTTTTTTCGCTCCATTCTTCGCCACCTGCAGTATTTCAGAAATTATCTCTAAACGGTTTCTTTTCATCCATCCCACGACCTTTAGTTCACGCCTTGTTCACTCTTGCTTTGAGTTTCCCTTCTGCCGCACTGATGATATCTTCAGCTTCTTCACGGGCTTCTACTCCGGTAAAATATTTGAACCAGTTGCCTGAAGTAGGTAGCTCTATTTCGACTGTGTAGCTCAACAATCATCACCCTCGTAGTTCTGCAGATTAGAGAACAATCTTCTATAAAAATAGTCACTCCAAAAACGACATATTTCAGCTTTCGATAATTGTTTTGCCAAGGTGTGCATGTACGCCCTCTTTTTTTTAGCTTTCTTGCTAATGCGCGCGCGAGAAGTGCGCAGGTGAGATGCGCGTGCCGTCCACTACAAAGAAGATTTTGAAAGAATAAACTACTATGTGTGTGGATTAAAACTTAAGTGAGAATCCAAGATACTGTGAGCAAGGCGGTTGAGATGCGACTTAAGGATGAAACTATTTTGTCAATAGGCATGCTGTCCATGGCTATTGGGCTTCTTATTGGGCGCTTTTTGCCCGTTGAGTATTCAGGTTTCTCAATTTCAAATTTTGTTGAAGGCCTCCTTGTCGGGGTGTCCTTGGTGATAAATCTTTTCTATTTAATAAGAAAATCAAAGAAATGACTTAACCAAAATTTGGGCCCACATTACAAGCGAAGCGCGCGCAGCTCTATCGGAATCTTCAGCTCAGAAGTAGTCGTCTTGGTAATCCTAGGGTTGCGGACGACTACTTTTAACCCAAGTTGCAACGCGCGCGCAAATCCATATAGCTGCGAACAGTCACTTAGTTGAAGAAGAAAAATGTCCAAGTTTGAAGAACAGGCAAAGAGGATAGTTCAAACTTTGGAATTGCAGAGTATGCCAATCGGAGTAAGGTTCTCTGAAAGACCAGATAGACGAGGGGTCGAAAGACGCCTGAGGATTTGCGAAGCTCTTGATGCTGTTAGGCGAGAGAATGCGGTAATCAACCTTTCAAAGGAGAATTGCGTTTGCCTTAGTGGCAGTCACATTATAGGTTGGCAAGCTCTTTCTTTGGAAGAATTTGCAGCCTTTTTTCTAGCGGCCAGTGTTTACGAGTCAAGAAAAGTTGCAGAGGCTTCGGTGGGCAAACAACTGAAACCAGTGTATAGAGGCAGATTTCTTGTTCTAGGTCCTCTTGATAAGTTCGAAACAGATCCAGACATGGTTCTTTTTTTCGTGAACCCTGCACAAGCAGATAGAATCCTTGGGTTGGCGTGCTTTGAAGGAGCCGAACCCTTCATGTACTATCCAGCCAGTTCCGCATGTTCCACCATCAGCAACACCTTAGCAAAAGGAACGCCTGACGTAAATCTCATCTCGACATTTGAAAGAACGAGACACAAATGGTCTCCAGACAAGCTTATAGTGACTCTACCTTTCAAGGATTTTATGACTGCCGTGAGAAGCATTGATTTCTCTAGTTATGGAAAAAAGGTTGCACCTTGAAATAACGATGCGCGCACTTGAATTGTTAATAGAAAATGGAACTGCTTTAACTGTTATGTTTTACTGTGACCGTTGCAGATGCTTGCGCAGAATTTCCGGAAGCGTCGGTAGCTTGATATGTTATTGTGTAGATGCGGCCTGAGCCGTTTCCTCCTCTTTCGGCTCTGAGTTCAAAAGTGAAGTCATCTACAATTACAATGTCGTCAATTGTGTTGCCGTCCCCTATGCCCCTCGCATTGTCTGGCTCATTACTAGTTATAGATATGAACGTTATTTTTGGTGAAGGGTCACAGACATCATGAGCTGTCACGACGGTTGTTACTTCAACATATTTATGGTTTGGCGGCCACAAATCTTCAGGGTTGACTAACACTGTTAGTTCTGGTGGCGTGGTGTCCACTACTGTAACTACAATTGTATCGTTGCCTGAGTTGCCTGAGTCATCAGTTGCAGTCAATGTTAATTCATGTGTACCCAAGTTGAATGTGTATGTCAAGTTTGCTTCGCTGCCAAGTATAACGCCATTTTCGGTCCAAACATAGTCAAGTTCAATGTCGGCAAGGTCTGTTGCATTGCCACTAAGGGTAACTTCCGTTCCATTGTAGGACTCTTGCTCAACCGTCATGTCTTCACCAGCGTCAACTATCGGCGGCGTAGTATCTGCAACCGTAATACTGACAGTGTCTGTGCTGTTGTATTGACCATCATTGACTGTTAAAGTCACGTTTGTTGTTCCTAACGGAAAAACAGCAGTTGCGTTGACCCCTGTTGCAGAACCGCTAGTCCATGTCCAGTCATAGGTTAAGAGGTCATCGTTGGGATCAGAGGAGCCTGAAGCATTAAGAACGACTTCTGCCCCCGCCGGACTTGTCGCCTCCACAATTTGATCAGGTCCGGCATCAGCTACGGGCGGTTCATTCTGAACCACTGTTATTGTAACTGTATCGGTCTCAGTCAAATTATATACTGAATTGAGTTTCACTGTGAGGGTAACATTGTATACTGCAGCCGTTTGATAAATGTGAGTGGTTATGTTCAGTAGAGAGGGATCTGAACCGTTTACAGGATCGCTTCCATCGCCGAAGTCCCATGTGATGGAAACTATGGAAGCATTATCAGGGAAGACGCTGCCAGTGAAAGTGACCTCTTGACCTACATAGGCCGTTTGGTCTGGTCCAGCATCTACATCGGCTTGGGCGCTGATTGCTAAAGGCAGAATTGACACGCTTATTAATATACACACTACCAAGAGTGCTGTCAAGAGTGCTTTTCTTTTCACTTTCTTATTCTCCTATTTTCTGAATTAGTAGTGGCATAACCCCCGTATAAGATGTTATGGAAATTTCTACTATAACATTTCTCTATACGGCTTCAAGACGCGGACCTCTCCAAATCCTAGAGTTGGTGTTTGAGTTTTGGGATTAAATTTTAACTCACACACACAAATTATGTTACTGTTGTGCCACAGTCACACACCTTTAATAGTCGCGCAAGCGAATCGCGTAGAACAAGATTGAGGAGGTGAAAGAATGATAGGAGCAGTAGTCTTTGTGATCGCCTTCGTCCTGTTTCTTGTGATTTCGCTTGTCATTAACTTGCCTCCTGGATTCTGGGTAGTACAAGAGTTGATTCCCGATCTTCAAGGAGCACAATACGAGTCTTTGG
>JAOUJL010000207.1 GCA_029883255.1 Candidatus Bathyarchaeota archaeon
GCCAAAATGTCCATCAACCTTCTTTTAATTGTCCTATTCCTCCTAGGGGTGATCGTTAAGGAAATGATTTGTTAATTACAAGGTTTATAAAGATTTGTTGAGCTCAGCGTATATGTTCCTACAGTTCTGAACAAGCCGTCTAAAGCAATCAGCTATTTCCTTTCAACAAAGACAATAGTTAATCTTTACGGTAGTATCCTTATATCGACAACTATTTGATACCATCCAGGTCCTATAGTTCTCACAACTCGTCGAAATGGCGTTTCAAAGCTAACTCCAAAATTTTGTAATTTCTTAGCTACTCTTGTTTTTACCTTTTCGATCGGATTTTCATCTTTTTTGGCGTGTTCAAAATCGTAATAGTGAATCCATCCTCCAGTTGGCTTGAGTGTTGACACGGCATAGTCCAGATATTTGTACGCTTTCTCAGGCAAGGGCATGAGAACTCGGTCAGCAATGTTTCGCAATTTTTCTTCAACAACTGTTTTTGCGTCTCCTTGAAAAGAGACAACTTGCTCACCAACCTTGTTGAGTTTAACGTTCTCTCTCATGTACCGGACGGCTGTTGAGTTGATGTCTATGGAATAGATTTTTTCAGCCCTAGAATGTTTAGCAATTAGAATGGAATAACATCCTACGCCGGCGAACATGTTGACAACCGTCTCGCCTAGTTGAATCTGTTGGGCAATTCGCATTCTCTCATACGCAAGTCTGGGCGAAAAATAACATTTTTTCAAGTCAATTTTGAAGATGCTATTATGCTCTTTGTGAATAGTCTCGGTTTTTCTTTCACCAGTAACCCACTCAACCTCACGTACTCGATAATCGCTGGTAACTGGGCTAACTTGGCGTAACACTGTTTTGATACGTTTATGAGTTTGCATAATGACTTCAGCAATATCGTCACTATACTGTTTGAGAGTTTCAGGGACTCTGATGATAGCGATGTCGCCGACGATGTCGTAGGATTTGTAGAGAAGCTTGAGCTCAGAGGGTTCAAGTCTATTTGCGAGAACCGCTTTGAGACTCTTTCTCATCTTAAAAACCCTCAAACAGATTGCTAAGACTTTCACCGCTGTTCAATATTAAGATAAACTGGCTTCATGTGTATGCCGACGATGATTGTTGTAACAATGTGTACTAAGGGCCAAATAAATTGATACATCCATAACCGTAAGAGAAATAAACGGGTTGTTTGAATTGTTTGACGAAGGAAGGACATCCATATTGAAAATCCGGAGAATGTTTCGCAGAGAAAAAGTTGCCGAGATTTTAAAGAGCTTTAAGGTCCTTCACTTTCCAATATCCCACTCCACACTCGTATATGCTTCATTGCTTGCTCTCATTCTTTTCCTCGCCTTTACGGTTCGATTGCTTCCCCTTCGTTGGGGCTTTTACCTTTCGGAGTTTGACCCCCACTGGCACTATCGCCTAACCAAGCACATGGTTGACAAAGGGCTGCTAACCTGGGCCTCTGGCTGGTCAACGGCGGATCCTTCGCGTGACATGATGAGCTGGTATCCATGGGGACGCGATATTGCGGGCACTTCTTTTCCAGGACTGGCACTCACCGCCGCGTTCTTCTACCAAATAGCCAACGCTCTCGGTCTGTCTTTCACTTTTTCCTCTAACGCGCTTGTCTCAGATCCAGTTTACAATTTCTGCGTGATCTTTCCAGTTATAATGGGTACGTTAACGTGTTTAGTCATGTACTTTTTGGGCAAGGACATCGGTGGTAAACAAGCGGGTCTTTTTTCCGCGTTCTTTCTAGCCCTAAGCCCTTCCTTCATCGGCCGTACCTCTCTAGGCTTCTTCGACGATGAGTCAGTGGGGATTTTTGCCATACTTCTGTTTATCCTTTTCTTTCTAAGATCCATCGAACCTGAAAGGGCACTGAAAAACAGTTTTGTTTATGCAGCCGCTGCAGGATTATCGCTTGGGTATATGTCTACTTCTTGGGGGGCTTCACGATATCCTATTGGAATGGCTGTTCTTTTCGTTTTTATTTTGATTTTGCTCCGCCGATATTCATCTCGTTTACTTCTGTCTTACAGTACAACGTTCAGCGTAGCCCTTTTCATCTCGATCAACGTGCCTTGGATAGGACTCAAATATTTGACTGAAACTACCATTTTAGCTGTTTTGGGAATCTTCCTGTTGTTGTGCCTATACGAAGTTTCCCGTTATATAGAAGCGCTTAAGATGAAAACAGTGTTCGTGCTAGGTTTCTTTGCTTTCCTTGCAGTTTTTTTCATTGCGCTTTCGCATTATGGATATATTATGCCCTTGGGCGCCAAGTTTGAATCTGTCTTGAATCCTTTTGAACGCCTTGCATATCCCCTTGTGCAGTCTGTGCAAGAGCATAGGCCTGCTGGATGGGGATCGTTTTATTACGACTTTGGGATAGGCGTCTTTTTTGTACCAATTGGTTTGTTCTTCGCTATGCGGACTCCCACGAATCGGAATCTTTTCTTAATTATCTTCGGCTTGACATCCATTTACTTTGCGGGTTCCATGGTGCGGTTAGTTTTGCTTATGGCTCCGGCTTTTTGCCTTCTTTGGGCCTTAGCGTTAGTCCGGTTGATAAAGCCTTTCACTACCGTCATAAAGGAAGCCCCGATTATTCCGAGGCGTAAAATGCGTTTTCAAGCTTATGTGGGGAAGGAGTTCAGTGGAGTCTTCTTGATAATTATTTTTCTTTTGCTCAGTCTTACCTTCGTGTTGCCTACCCAGTTGTCACCATATCCAAGAGTGTTCGATCAGGCGTATTCGCCCACGACAATTGCCTCCGGAAGCATGCCAATAAAGCCTCCTGAACCAGTGAGCGATTGGATTGATACTTTAAAATGGATGCGAGATGAGCTGCCACTAAGCCCTCCATATGGTCCAACCGTTGTGGTAAGCTGGTGGGACTATGGATATTGGATCACAGCTCTTGGAAATAAAACAACTCTTGCTGACAATGGTACATTCAACTCAACTCAGATAAAACAAATTGCTTGGATGTTTATGTCGGACGAGACTAGGGCGATTGAAATTTTGGAACAAAACCTATCCAGACCGACTCATGTTGTGGTGTTTACAACATTCTATCCTGACGAGGAAGGCAACATTATAGAGGTTGGATGGGGTGACGAAGGAAAATGGAGATGGATGGCTCGAATTTCTGAACCGCTCACAAGAGTAAACGACACGGCGTTTAGACGGTTTGAGGAGGATCCAGAAACAGGTGCTCTTCAAGATGTTGGGTG
>JAOUJL010000208.1 GCA_029883255.1 Candidatus Bathyarchaeota archaeon
GTCATTCAACATATAAATGTTGAAGTAACTGGTTGAGAAGGTTGGAGCACCCCACTCTCCTAGGCTGATCGCACCATCAATCATTGGTGTACCATATTCTGCCTTTACTGGCACCGCAATTGCCGTTATGCTTGCGAGAAACAACGATAGCATTAATGTTATAATCAACTTTGCCTTCATTCTATCATTCCTCCTTTATTGTTAACAGAAAATTTCCATCCCTCATCATATCATTTGGACAACTTTCCGTGTACTAGTATGTATTTTGAGGATTTAAAATTTACTGGAAGAATGTTCTATATTCTACTTGAGTTCAACCCAGTATCATTTCAAAGAATATTATTAAAATGCCCGCGCGTTCTAAAACAGGCTCCAGAGAACCTCTAAAGCACTTCTTTCGAAGGAATAATAAAATTTTGTGAAACTATGACAGTTGTTGCTCCTTATCTGCTGAAGGTTTTGAACTGGATTTCGGTCTTTCTTGGATTCCGTAGAGTACCAGGAGTACTGCAATTCCGCCAATGACCCACACGATTCCGATGATTTTCCAAGTGTTAATTTGCGAAATCCAATCCCACGTTGTGTGATCTATCATTAGCGGGTTGCCAAAGTTTGAGAGTGACCTCTCAAACAGCAAAGTCATAAAAACTAGACCTAATCCAAACCCGACTACACAGCCGCCTACAGTCCACCTGGACATAACAGAAGTCAGTTCACTGGACTTAATAAGGCTTTTTCGGAGGTGCCCGCAAACCATTCTTCCCATTCTTTAACTGCATCTAATTTTTCTCGTGTCCATCTCTTCCGGTTTTGGATTTCGTGTTTGAAGAATATTTTTAGTTTTGGGTCTTCTCTACATACTTGCCAAATTCTCAAAAATCTATCGCCAAACAATTCACTCAGCCTTTGTATCGGAAGTGTTAGAGCAGGAGAACCTAAAACATAGGCGTCTATCTTCCCAGCTAAATCGGCATATTTCATGTCATACCATTCCAGACTTACGGTTGACCGTGCGTAAACCAGACTACTTAGTGTATGCTGAAAGCTGCTGACAATCTCTTTTCTCCTGTTTCTCAGTACAAAAAGCGGCCATTTCCGAAAAACCAACAGCTTCTTGTAATGTTTCTCGGCTATAACGTCAATTTGCTTCCAAACGTCTTTATCAAACAAGAGGGTATTAAGCAAACCTAACAGAGTCAAGCCGTAATATTCAACTTCTATTTTCGAATTTTGGGAAGACGGTAGCGCGCGCGCTTGGCAATCTCCCTCGTGCTATGCGGCTTGTTTTGTGCCAAAAACGACAAGATTTCAAGATTTGGTTTCGTTCTTTTTGATGACTTCATAATCTTCACCTTCACGATCTCTCACGGGTAATAGTCTAAGCTACAAAATCTAGCGCGCACGCTACAACATGGGCATACACAAAAACCCCCCTCGTCGTCGTCGCCTCTGGAAGCATGAGCCCAGCCTTAGAACTCGGAGACCTCATTATTGTACAAGGCATCCCACCAACCAACATCCAAGTCGGAGACATCATAGTCTTCAACTCACCACAAGGAACTCGCACAATCCACCGAGTGACCAGAATACAAACCCTACCAAACGGAACAATCCAGTTTAAAACAAAAGGAGACGCCAACCCAACCGAAGAACCCTACTGGACACCCGAACAAAACGTCCACGGTCGAGTCCTATATCGAATATCTTACATAGGCTGGCTAGCGGTAGACCCAACAATACCAATAATCATTGTAGTAATCCTCGTAATCATCATTCTCGTCTGGCCAGAAAAAACAAAAAGATTCCGCCCAAGCCATAACCTCCCAGGCTTTCTAAGCGAGTTAATAGGCCACATTACTTTACTAGCAAAATCTTTGTCTAAAGCACTCAACGAATGCGCGCTAGGCTGTTTAGAAATTAATCTTGTTGCCTTCTTATGTTAGGAAGAAACTTTGAGTATTAAGCGAGTGCTTGATTCTTTGAGCTTAGGTTCTATTCGTGGGTTCTTGATGTCTCTTTATCATCGAGAAGGGCGTGGACGTAAGCCTTATCCTCCTGTTTCCATTTTGAAGGCTCAGCTACTGAAGCATCTGCGGCGTGTTCCAAGCGATCGACGGCTTGCATTGTTGCGCGCGCGCTCTTTTGCACTTAAATCTTGAGAAAAAGCTTTTAACCATCTATTTGCGTGTAATTCACCCAGGTGGGCTTATGGTAGTTATAGATTTCCATGTTCATGCACAAAAACTTGAGGCATTTCTGATTGGTAAATCAGAATTCGTTGACGAGAAAGTCATCTTAAAATCAATGGATGATGCAGGGGTTGACTATTCAGTTCTTATACTCATGGCAAAGAAAGCAGAGTTGGATGAAACCAGAAAAATGAATGATCGACTTGCAGCTATTTGTCAGGGAGAGAGTCGGTTCGTGGGTTTCGGTTCAGTTCATCCTCTAGACGGGGAAGTTGTGCTGGAAGAGATGGATCGTTGCGTTAGAGATCTGCAACTGAAAGGATTCAAATTTCACCCATTTGCCCAAGATTTTGATGTGGGAGAGCCTATGGTAACAGACATCTTCAAGAAGGCAGCTGAACTAGATGTTCCAGTTCTTATAGACTCTTGCGACGCTCGAGACGCCACCCAAAATACCAAATTCTTTAACATTGCTTTGGCTTGTCCTGACACCAAGATTTGTTTTGCTCATGTCGGCATACACCGTTTTATGGACTATTTTATTTTTGGTTTCTTAAAAGGCACCCCCCTCTTCAAAATGGATGTTTATTTCGATCTTACCAGTAGTTGTTCCATTTTCAAGAGTTCTCCTTTCCAAGAACAGTTTCTCTGGATAACTAAGTTACTCGGTCCAGATCGATTGCTGTTCGGCAGCGATTTTCCTGGAAACAGCCAAAAAAATTCCATCGCGGATGTTCATGGTTTTGGTTATCCTGACGATTGGCTTCCTAAGATATTTGGAGATAATGCCGCAAAACTGCTCAAGCTGTAATGCGCGCTAGGCTGTTTTGTCCTAATTTCTGGAACAAATGTTCTAAAAGTTAGAATTATTAGTTGAAAGTGCTCTAAGATACAGAAGGGGAGCAAAATTGAAGAACAGGATTACCTTGACCTTTGTTACTCTGATGATAGTATCAGCCTTGGTATGGTGGAACTCCTTCGTTGACGTGGCTGCCAGTGCAGAGAATCG
>JAOUJL010000209.1 GCA_029883255.1 Candidatus Bathyarchaeota archaeon
GAGGTTTGCCCATAAGTTATCTGAAATAGTGTATATCCCTATCAGCAAGAGCCATAAGCTTTCTTCTAAGTTCTCTAACTTCTGCGCATGAACTGTTTGCAAAGCTTGAGCTACCTGAATAGCTGAGGAATACTCCTTTGCCGAAGTCTTTATCTTCGGGAATGAGTGTAAAAACCTCGTGATTCAAAGCACAAGCGAGATTAAGAGTATCTCTAGGGTCAATCCTGTACTTTTCAACCAGATTATAAGCCAATCAGTTTATCGTATCATTGACGTCTAAGAATGTCAAATTCGGGATCTCTAGGAAGGATTTAGTAGCTTTCAATGCTCTTTCAAAGTGTCGTGATTAGATTTACGGGCCTAGAGGACATGAGAGTTAACGGTTATCAGCGTGCTAAAACGTTTCTTGAGGGATTACCGTTTCAGGATGTGTGTTGCGCTACTGCTCAAAGATGTTTTTTGGGTTCTTTGATAGACTTGGGCGTTGATTGAGGGGTCTTTGTGGGACGCTTTTGGTTTTTCCACATCTGACCCCAAGAATATGGTGTCTTAAGTCGTAAGATTTAAATGTCAATGTCTGCATTATCGTTGTAGTGAACCTCAAAGGAGGGAAAAAATGAAAAATGAGAAAATTGTGGAGAAGTAGAAAGGCGTTAAGCCCAGTGATTGCAGCGATCATCTTGATTGCAGTGACAGTGGCGGTTTCAATAGCAGTCGCCGCATGGATGGGAGCACTAAGCTTCACATTCATGGCAACAGAACAAATAAGCTTCACAGGCATTGCGTGGGATGAGACAACTGGAAACGTTACTCTATGTTACCTGGACATCAAAAATTCTGGGACTTCAATACTGACGATAGATAAAGTGAAAGTGAATAATGTTGAAGCAACTTGGATCATAACAGTTCCGGCCGGCGCTGATGAAACTCTAGACCCAAATGAGGTAATTACACTGGACATTTCTCCTACGGGAACCACGGGATACTACGCTAGAGGAGGCAATTACGCTTTCACAGTGGTTACGGCGAAGAACAATCCATTCGGTCCATACACAGCCTCGGCGCCTTCGTAGACATAGCACAAATCATCCACATTGAGATTGGGGGTAGGGAAAACTTTAGCCCTCTTTCACAATCTTTGGAGGTGTACCAATGGTAATTGAACTAAAAGAATTCGATTCAGCGGTCGGCATCTCAAGGAATATCGATGAAGAAATAACAAGGACAAAAAGCCTACTAGGCGAATACCTGCGCCAACTCGACGAAATCCGCACACTAGCTGAAAGATCGAAAAAGATACGAGAAGTAGTCCTCAAACTAGCCGGAAAAACCGCAGAGAAAAACTCGCTTGGAGAGATCACCGTCGGCGACCTTAACGTAGTCTTAGACGCCAACCCATTCCACGAACTAACAGCCATCGAAGAAGTAGTCAGAAGCCAACAAGACAAGCTCCTGTTTCTACAAAAATCCCGCGAAGCCCTAAAATGGCTAGACCAAATCGGAGAAACGGAAGGAATCAGATATCTAGTGCTGGAAAAAGACGGGGTGCCAGAGAGAATTCTACTCAAGGTTTCTTAGGCCAGCCGAGGAAGTGAACGATGGTGAAGAGCGAGCTGTACACGGAGGCACTAAGGAATACACTGACTGAAATCAGAAACGCATGCCCAGGCATAAACAACTCTTTCATCTTCACAAAAGACGGCACAATCGTCGCAGGAGATACAGAAACCGCTGACATCACAATTAAAAAGGCCTTAAATTCTTTTCAAAAGGTAGCAGAAAAAGCAGGCACAATTGGAGGCCTACACAACTTCTATGTTAACGGAGACAAAGGTAAAGTATACATCTCACACATCAACGACATGTACCTAGTCACTGCAACCTCCAAAGACGCAGACGCAAACTATCTGCGCTCGGTTACACAAGTGATAGTACCAACCATTCTGAAACTGCTAGAGAGCATAATCCCTGCCCCCCTCAAATCCGGACAACCACAACAACTCACAGTCAACACCTTCAGCGAATTTTTCGCAAGCAACACTGTGCAAGTTGACCATGAACTTCTAGCGCAATGGTCCGAATCTTTTGGGCGAAAAGACATCAACGAGGTTGAAGTTGAAACCTTGGATGGAGAGACAACCAGATGCAGAGTGAAGGAAATAGACGACCCAAATCTGCAAAGGAAAGGAATCATACGGATACCCGAAAGAGTCTGCAAAGCGCTTGAAGTGAACAAAGGAGAGCCGGTGAAAATCAAACCAATAGAACCATGAAGGAGATAACCATGCCACGCAAAACCAAACCTCAAGAAGAAAAAATCGAAAACCTGCCCAGCGAGCTAGAAAGCACCATGAACGAAAGCACAATGTCTCCTAAACTCAAACTTCAACACAGCCTCGGAAATCTCCATACAAACCTAGAAAACATCAAAAACAGAGAAGGAATCATCGGATACATCTTCAGAACCCCGAAATCCGTGTCAATAGACCTCAAAGACCCAACCAAAATAATTGACTACGCAGTACTGTCCTCCACAGTCCTCGAAGCTGGAGAAAACCTGTCAAATACATTTGAACTGGGCAAAATTCATAAGGTCACACTAGAAGGGAAAGACGTCAAAATGCTCACCGTGAAAATGGACGACAACCACCTAACCATATTCATGGACAAAACCGTGGACCCAGACAGAATATACAAAGACCTGAACATAACTTAAAAGCAGAACGGCAATCACCCACACCCTCTTTTTATTCCCAATAGAACCAATCACAGAAAAACGAGAACTAAAAAAGAAAAGGTTTTTTCTTCGCGTTTACAGAGAGCTACAATCTCTTTCTGCAGTCTAATTCATTCCTTTTGTGTTTACACAAGGGGTTTCTTAAAGAATTTGACCACTGGATGGGTGAGCTTCGCTTTCTGCTCGTCTTTGTCTACGTAAATGAATTCGTATTCCGCTAAGAAGTTTATAATTGCTTCAAGTTTCGATTGTTGGAGCCCAGATTGCTTTGCGATTTCGCTTAGCTTGTGCCAGTTTCCGTCTTTTAGTAATTCCAGAACTTGGTCAATTGTAGACATTTTTTTGAGAAGGACTCCTAGCAAATATGATGTATTAACGGTAAGCGTTTAAATAATTTCTGAGGAAATCGTTCAGAAAATTGTTCTATAAGATTCTTTGTTCTTTTTTGAC
>JAOUJL010000210.1 GCA_029883255.1 Candidatus Bathyarchaeota archaeon
CTTTTGCTCTGATGGTTAACTGGGGATCAAACCCTAGGAACGAGTATTGAGCTAACTTTTTCGGCCCTTCCATAGATTCGAGGAGATACACGTATTCGTAACATCTATAGATTCTCAAAAAGATGTCAGCAGGAGAACACGCGAACGGAAGTTTCTTGAAGCTCAGTTTATAAACGTTTTTAGTCTGGTCATGCTTGCTAGGCGAGTTGCAGCCAAACGCGATTCCCCATTTTGCGGTACCTCTTGAACCATCGTAGGCTAGAATTAAAAGACAAATGCTCTATTTAAAACTTATGTGTACATCTTTGTACATTGGAAACTATGCGCGCGCCCTTCCATATACTTCCTTGAAAACCGTCTTAATCGATTATGTCAGTAGTTTCTTTCACTGTTTCGTACACTATGCAACTCAGCGTTTTCTCTATTCCCTCAATCATTCTCAGTTTGTCCATAACAACTTTTCCCAGCGTGTCAACATGGTCGGCCTTAATCTTGATGAGGATGTCCCAGTCTCCGGTGATTATGTGCACCTCTTGTACCTCCGGAAACGCGGATATCTGTTTTGCTATGTCCCTTTGCGACAACGGTTTTTCTCTGCCTCCAGGTCGATAGGCAAAGGATACCAAAAGGAAAGCAGTGGTTCCCTTATCAAGTTTCTTTGAGTCTAAGATGGCCTTGTAGTGCTTTATTACTCCGAGTTGTTCCATTCTTTTTATCTTTGCGTAGACGGTGGTTATGGGGCTACCAACCTTTTTAGCTATCTCCTTCGCTGTCATTTTACAGTTTGTTTGCAGGAACTTCAGCACCGCTATGTCTTTTTCATCTAACTGTTCCATAACTGTAATTTTTACAACGGAAGCATAAAAACATTACGCTATTTCGAGTTTTTTACAGTATTTTTCGCAATATTTTTATAAGAACGAGTGACATTAGCACTCTTATGGAATCGCAAGATCTAAGTTCACTGGAATCCGTTAGGCTGAGGCACCTTACTATAAGACACCCAAAGATGAAACTGATCCTAAAAGTTCAGGATCAAATCCTCACCTCTCTGAGAGAATTCTTGAGAAAAGAAGGTTTCATAGAGATACTGGCACCCATCATTGGTCCAGTAACTGACCCAGGGATAAGGGGCGCAAAACAAGCTTCCATTCAATACTACGATGTTCCATTCAAAATAATGAGCAGCATGATCCTTTACAAACAGATGTTAGTCTCATCGTTTGAAAAGATATTTGCTTTGTCACCAAACGTTCGCTTAGAGTCCCTTGAAAGTGCGAAAACTGCTAGACATCTGGCGGAGTTCAGACAGATCGACCTTGAGATGGCGTATGCAAGCTACCAAGATGCTATGAGCTTGGCAGAAAGACTGTTGGCGTCGGTTGTGAAGGACGTGAGGGAAAAATGTGGAGAAGAACTGGAAAAGTTGAGGAGAGAACTTAAAGAAGTGAATGGTCCTTTCAAGAGACTAACCCACAAGGAAGCTGTTGAACTGTTGAGGTCAAAGGGGTACCTGGTGAGTTACGTGGAGGAAATCCCTTGGGATGCGGAAGAGGCCTTGTCCGGCATGCATCAGGAACCCTTCTTCATCTACGACTATCCGCTTATGGCTAGAGGATTTTACGACAGAGAAGATCCAAACAGGCCCGGAATACTGAGAGACTTTGACATGCTCTATCCCGAGGGTTTCGGAGAAGCCATATCGGGAGGAGAGAGGGAACACACGTACGAAGGGGTGTTAAAAAGAATGAAGCTGACTGGCGAGGACCCCGAGAAGTATGGCTGGTACTTGCAGATGCTCAAGGAGGGAATTCCTTTTTCCGTCGGGTTCGGAATCGGCGTTGAAAGGTTGACAAGATGGATTTGCGGCTTGAAAACCATCTGGGAAGCAGTGCCGTTTCCAAAAGTTCCGGGAATAGTGTCTCCGTAAAAGTTGACTCTAATTAAAAGTTGAGCACAGGTTCTGCCTTAAAACTTGTTTGTAATCTGTATTTGAGTTCCATAAGGATTTTAAGTTCAGAGGTCAGACGAAACAACAGCTGCTACTCAGTACTTAACTTGCACGGGTAAATAAAAAACAGGAAGATGAGTCGGCGAGAAATGGTTCGTAAGAAAGACAGAGAGGAGGATGTTTCCAGCTATTATACTTTGCTGAGGGATCCAGCTCGCCGGAAGATAGTTGAAATTTTGGGTGAGCAAGGTAAAATCGGCTTTAAAGAGTTGAAGCAGACCCTTGGTCTTGGCGTAGGAACAGTTTACTACCATCTAGATATGCTATCTGACTTCCTAAAGCAAGACAAACAGCGAAAGTATATGCTGAATGATCGTGGTCGCTTGTTATATAGGTCGCTGAAGCAGAAGAGCTTGCCGCCTACATTAGAAATCGGAGAGGCCCTGAGCCACCGCTTAGGACGTTACCTTTTCCTCTCTCCAGTTTTCGTCAGGACAAATAAGCCAGCGGCGCTGTTGCCCGTCTCATTGATAATTCTAGTCTTGGGGGCAGTTGGCTCAGCGCTTTCAAATCTTGAGCCCATGTTATTTTTCTACTTCTCTTTCACCACTTACGAGTTTGAAACAGTCATTGCGCTTTTTCTTTTCAACTGGGTTGGCTTGTTTCTTCTATCCGATCTTGTTATTTCTTTACTGTATAGACGGGTTGGGAATGAGTTGCAATTTTTTACATGCCTAGGTATTGCCACGTTTCCTCTGGCTCTCTTCCCATACATAGTTATGTTTGTTTCATATGACGTTGCTCGGTATCCGCTTCTTATACTTCAGATGTGGAGTCTACTGCTGATTTCCTCAGCTTTCTGTTTTGGTAAGGGTTTACGTCTAGATAAGTCGTTTATGATAAGCATGCTCATGCTCTACCTGAACATTGTTTTGTTGATGATTCTTGGGCGTTTGCCTTAAAGTTCGAGATTTCTCGAACTCTTGTGAACCGATATTCGAGTTTTCTAGAAACGATTTCCTTAATACTGGCTTTTACCAAGTTATTTTTGGTGAAAAAGCATGAAAAAAACCAGAAAATTGATTTCAGCGATTCTGCTAGGAGCACTGCTGACAACTTTAACGCTTCCATTAGCAACAGCATCTGCGTCGGCAGAGGAAGGACAGAAACGCGTTCAAGCAACTTGGAGAACACAAGGAAACTGGACCTATATACAAAATGATATGAT
>JAOUJL010000211.1 GCA_029883255.1 Candidatus Bathyarchaeota archaeon
AGGAGGATGTCAAAGAAGAGTTTGTCGACGTTTCTTCTTTTTTTGAGCAGACGAAATGTCAGGTTATCCGAAAGGCTTTGAATCAGAGCAAACGGGTTTTGGCGGTTAGGTTGCCCAAGTTTGCTGATTTGCTTGGAAGAGAGCTTGCGCCTGGAATGAGGCTTGGATCTGAGATGGCCGGTATCGCCCATTTCTGGGGTAGGGTCGGCGGCCTCTTTCACACGGATGAGTTGCCTGCGTATGGGATTACAGTGGAGGAAGTTAACAAGCTTAGACGGCATATGAAAGTGGAGCCGCAGGATGCCGTTGTGTTTGTTGCTGACGTTTTGGAGAACGCGACTGATGCTTTGAAGGCTGTGAATAGAAGGGCGAGAGAGGCTCTTAGAACTGTTCCTGAGGAGACGCGTGGGGCCAATCTGGACGGGACTACTCGGTATTTGCGGCCGAGGCCTGGTGCTGCTAGGATGTATCCGGAGACCGATGTTCCCCCGATTCAGTTGTCGGATGAGTATGTTGAAAAGCTGCATGCTTGTGTTCCTGAGTTGCCTGAGGAGAAGATGGGTCGACTGATGAGAGAGTATAAGCTTAACGCGAAGCTTGCGAGACAGGTTCTTGATTCAGAGTATAGTGACTTCTTTGAAGCTGTGGTTGAGGAGACTGGGGTATCTGCGACCATTGCGGCTGTTGCGTTGACTGAGACTTTGAAGGCGTTGAAGCGCGACGGAGTTGAGATTGAGAGGGTTACGGATGAGCAGTTTAAGCGTTTGTTTGGCTTTGT
The DNA here is from genome assembly GCA_029883255.1 of Candidatus Bathyarchaeota archaeon. Next base: position 779 of record JAOUJL010000211.1, read on the forward strand.
GGGTTCTGGGCGTTTGGCTAAGGAGGCTATTCCTGACGTTTTGACTTGGTCGGCTGGGCATAAGGGTGCTGGGGTTGAGGATGCTGTTAAGGCTCTTGGATTGGTTATGCTTTCTCGTGAAGAGCTTGAGACTGTTGTCGGCGAGTTGATTAAAGAGAATAAGAAGTTTGTGGAGGAGAGGCAGATGGGTGCGTATGGTGTTTTGATGGGTTTGGTTATGAAAAGGTTTAGAGGGCGTGTGAAGGCTGAATTGGTGGGTGAGGTTTTGCGAAGGCGTTTAGAAGAGCTTGTTGAGTAAGTGAGAGTCTAACAAGCATGCATCTGGATCGTTGAGTGTCACGCGACATAGTATCGAACAACTTTTTGCATTCTTTTCGGTAGATCATATTTTGCGGCGAGTCTTTCTATATACTTGATCATTTCCGATTGGGCGCGTGCTATGTCTGTCATTGTAACAAGTCCTACAAGCTTTTTGTTCTTTACAACTGTCAATTTCTTGACTTGCTTTTCAAACATTAGCTTGACTGCTTCTTCCAGACTTGCTTCGGGATCCACAACTGTCAAAGGTTTGGACATAACATCTCCTACGAGCGTTTTTTCGGGGTTCCGAGCTTTGGCCACGACTCTCCTCAAGACGTCACGTTCAGTTAATATTCCGGCAAAATGTCCTTTCTCCAGCACAACCAGACAACCTATCTCATGATTATTCATTCGTTCAACCGCCTGCTTGATGTCCACACCCGCGTCAACGGTCACTACATCTGTAACCATTACATCCTTTACCTTCCACATAGCCCGAGCCATCCTCAATTATCCAATAGATGTGACTCTTAAAAGCCTTCAGAACCATCCTATTAAGGTCAGATTCCTTGCATGCATGCGTGCGCCTCATAGTTGTGACAAAATGCGTTTGTTTTTATTGCGCGGTTGTGCGGTAAATTCTAAAAGGGGTTGGTTGTATGTGTTTGTATGAATTATTTGTTGCTGTGAGGAAGGTGAAGCATTATGGGTAAGATTCAGGTGAAGGTTAAGACTGGTTTTGGTGAGGTTGTTGTTGAAGGAGCGAGCGTGGAGGAGGTTTTGGGTTTGTTGGGTTCTATGTCGTCTGAGTTTATGGGTAAGGTCAGTGGCTTAGTGTCTGCTAAGATGGTTTCTCCTTTGAAGACGCGGTTGGAAGGAATTATTGAATTGACGACTGAGGGGCCTATCCTTGCTACACGAGAGAAGCTTACTCATTATGAGGCGATTGGGTTGACCCTGTATGCTTCTGAGGAGAAGTCTAACACGGCTTCTCAGATTACGCGGTTGCTGGCTTCTGGTGGGGTTAAGTCTATGGTGCCTGCGCGTTTGAATGAAATGACTAAGCGAGGACTAGTGTTTAAGCCTGATCCTGGTAGACCGGAGTTTCGGCTGACTACGCAGGGTGAGCGTTGGATTGAAGATGAAGTTTTGGTGAAGTTGCAGGGTGCAAAGGGTTGAGTGAAGGAAAGGTTACGGTGCATATCAAGTATAAGGATGTTGAGCAGACGTTTAGTGGTAGCGTGGATGATGTTTGGGTTGGCGTGAACAAGTTTTTTAGCGAGATGATTCCCGCTTTAGAAGTAGCACGAAAAATTGTTCTTACAGTTGATTTTCAAAGCCTCATTGAAAATTGTAAAGACATAATCGCTGTAGCCCCTGAAGGAGCGGCTTTACTTATTCCTAAAGCAAAACTTACTGATAGTGAAACTGTGAGTTTGCACCTTCTTGCTATTCACATTGGCTATAAACTTGGACTGCTAGATAGTGACTCTGTTTCTAAGGAGGAGTTGCGAGTTAAACTTGGGAAAAGCGGAAAAATAACGAGCACACGACTGGGTGAACTGTTTCGGGAAGGATGGGTAACAAAAACTGGCGAAGACAACTACAAAATAACCACCATCGGGATCAAAAGCCTGCAAAGAGAAGTGCTACCAAGAATTAGAGCAAGAATCTGAAGTAGGAATTGGACTTGCCCGAGTTACCAGAAATTACTATCCTGAGCAAGCAAATGACAAAAGAAATCACTGGAAAACAAATACAAAAAGTTGAAGTACATCAGCCAAAATGCTTAAACATTCCACCTGAACGATTTGTTGAAACCGCCATAGGCAAAACCATAGGTCAAATATACAATAGGGGTAAATGGCTCTTCACAAAACTAGAGCCAGATCACTACTTACTAATCAATTTAGGGATGGGCGCTGACCTCCTATACTTCACACCAAACAGCAAACTCCCAGAAAAACACCAATTCAAACTCACCTTCACAGACTACTCTGGATTTACCATACGCTTCTACTGGTTTGGCTACATCCATCTCCTACCCCAAAAAGAACTAAGCCAACATAAACTAACAGCAAAGCTAGAGGTAT
>JAOUJL010000212.1 GCA_029883255.1 Candidatus Bathyarchaeota archaeon
GGCATGGAAAGACCAAATTTATCAGCTACTTTCTTGACGATTTGGAACAGGTTGACCTTCCTGACTGAGAGATTTTCTGGCTTGCAATCTATTCCGTAGGCTGAAAAGACTTCACTGGCGGTTTTGCAGTCAATCGGTTTATCGACAGCAAGGGAGGTTTCATAAATTTTCTTCCTGATTTCGAAGATGTTTTTGGCGTATTTTTTCCGAAACCCTTTGAACTTTTCGGGGGAAAAGTAGTACTGCAGGAGGATAATTTCCGCTTGGTCCCTGGTGATTTTCCAGTGGCCACTTTTGGCTACAAGTTTTCCTGAGAAAATTGATAATATAAATCCGAGGCTGACTACAATCAGAGGTGCGTATTCGAAAAATATCCAGAAGAACAGAAAAGTCAAGGCTGTTAAGGCGACGTAAAGAGGAAGCATGGATTCTGTGAAGATTCTTCCAATTAGCCCGCTGCTTTCAATTTCATGAGTCATTCTTTCGCCTGGGACAAAAGCAAGGTACAAAGTGGTTTTGCGAATTTCCTCTTCAAACAATTGGACTATGAGAAATAGGTCCTCGTAGAGCTCGTCTAAAAAGGATTTGGGAATGTCTGGATCGCTTAGTTTCATCATTACTCCTATGGGAATACTCGCGCTAACCGTTACGTCTATATACTGATTTGTTTTTGGAACCAAAACTTTGTACGTGAGATAGGGTGCCCCGTTTTCGGTGATGAGGCGTATGTTTCCGAAAGCTCTGTATTTCTTGTGTTGAAGCAAGTATTGGCGTTTTAAATATTCTAGAAGAAACGTCAAGTTTCCTTGGGAAAGCTCGGTATCAATCGTGTATTTTGACTCGTTGGCGCGAATTTCTTGCAAGTCAAACACACTAGACCAACGTGCTTAAAGAGATTTAAGTTTCATGATAGCTTTTTGGGGCATAGCACCCTGGGTTAAATCCAGACTTGAAAAATGCATGCATGCGCCAAACGACATCAGCAGAAGAAAAAGGCGTGTGTAGAGTAACAAGAATGTGGTAGTATTCTAAAACACAATCTAGGTTTCTACTTCATCATCAGGTTTAGATTTGATAGACTTCCAATTTTTGCTTTCTTTAGCATAATATATAAAGATGACATACGTCATATAATATCTCTCGGATATTGCCCGAAACCGTTGAGGTCAGTAACCGCAAAAGCAAACATCCCCTCACTGACAAAGGTGTGCGTTTTTGAGTCACACCTGCCAGAATACGATAACCTTACGACCGAGAAAATGATCCTTAATGGCGGAAAACAGTGCGCATGAGCAGTCTTCCCAGCTCTCCTTTCTCTTTCAGCTGTTTCTTGCGATGAAATGCGCACCTATTCTGACACACTAGTGCGAATAAATTAAAATCTCTAATTATTAGATTTAAATTGGTTCAAGATGAAAATCTTAATCGTTTGCGGCAGCCTCAGAAAAGAATCGTTAACCAGAGTGCTTACTGACATCGCTTATGCGTATGCAAAGAAGAATTTCGATGATGTTGAATACTTAGACTTGAGAAAAACGGGAATAAACAATTTTGAAGGATTTGAAGCAAAATACGATGATACCACAAGAAACACAATAGACTTGGTTGAAAATTCAGATGTGCTTATCATAGGTTGCCCCATATACAATGGTCTGCTTGGTTCTGCGTTGAAAAATCTCTTCGAATTCGTGAATTACCAAGCTTTAGAAGGAAAAATCGCTGGCTTTATCATAAAATCAGGAGGTAATATAAGCTTCTTGCATGTTCAAGGACAGTTGCATGCTTTAATGAATTATTTCAGAGCGATCTCAAATCCCAGGGCGGTCTTTGCGACTGATGAAAACTTTGATGGGACTAGTTTGAAAGACATTAAAATTGAAAAAAGGATAAAGAGATTAGTCGACGAAACTGTTAAGCTGAAGTTGTGATGTGAGCGCGTGCATATGCATATTTGGAAAGCTCTGATATCGCGTGTCTAGTTAGTTAGAAATGGAAACTTGGAAACAACCTGTCTAGAGCCGAGAAGTTTTATGCGCAAGATGCTTCTTTAGATATTGTTTAGTCTTTTCGTTAAGACCATAGTAACATACGATTCCATCTAGTAGTGTCTCATGCTTCTTCAAATATTTCTTGTAGACTAAATCTCTCAGAACCTCCTTGCCTCTTTTGTCGAATTCCTCTTCCCTCATCATCGTAACGTCATCACAGCGAAGCAAACTAGTCACGAAATCATGTGGGAGAAGAAAGTACACTCGTTTAGCATCATACAGATACATCTTGTCGTGCTCTTTGTACAACGGAATCAAGTCGCCGGCGCGTTCTTTAGCATCTTTTGAACCTTTTGCATGAATTGTGCCAAAAGGTCTCGGAATTTCACCCCTTTTCTCCAATTCTCCGCTTTTAAGCACGATGTCTAATTGTCTATCTAACTGTTCAGAGTTAACCATAAAAGTCTGTTCAATCAGTACACCAAATCTATTGCAGATATGATTGACGATTCGCTCTGTGGTCTTCAAGACTATGTTAAGATCCTTTTCGAGGTCAGTTGGTTCGGTAACTATCTTCGATAATTTGAAGTTTCTACGATCTACTGCCAAAACACTACGCATCTCGTCATCGAGCTTTAGGTCATCATGAATTTCAAAACCTATCGGCTGCTCAAACAATATTTCTGTGTTTATCCTATGGCCGAAGCTTTCAACAGCAACTATCACAGGACTGACAGACACAAACTCTAAATCTATACCGGGAAAAGGTTCAATCGATACGTTTGGGTTGTCTTTGAGAAACTCTGTGAGTCTCTTGTAGTCTGTCCTTTTCAGTTCATTCTTTATCTTGAAACGCAATGAAGTTTACACTTCTTTTTTATAATTTTGCCAATGATTCTTCGTAGTCAGCAACAACGTATTTTTTGCCTTTTTGAATTACTTCGTGCTTTTCTTTTTCAAGAAGTTTCTTTTGGGCTTCAACTCCGCCAGGATATTTCGGATTTATCACTCCGCCAGTTTTCAGGGTGCGCCAGTAGGGAGTGATGTCTTTTTCACCTTGTTGTCTTTCTTCCTCAGCGGCGTTAGCTGCAACCCAAGCGAAAATGCCTGTGGTTAAGGGACACCCAATAGTTGCTCCGTGTTTTTCGGCAAGAGCGCCGCGAATTTCACCAATG
>JAOUJL010000026.1 GCA_029883255.1 Candidatus Bathyarchaeota archaeon
ACACCGCCATAGACTTGGCCATAATAGCAGCCGTTGTCGTAGCCATCATCATAGGCATAGTCAGCATCTTAGATCATAGAAGAATGCGAAAATGAACCTTCAAACTTCCCCCTTTTTTTGGGATTTCATCCATAAGTGTTGGAAATGCGTCGGAGGTGAGGGCTGAGAAGGCTTTGGGAAGAGTCCATGAGTTTTCGGGGGGGTTGACTCGTGGTGTTTTCTGAGTGCCCATGTTTACCGGCTTCCCATGGCCTCAGCAAACTGCGTCAAGGTTGGAAAGGCTGAGAGGGCCTGCGGGGTCTCCACGCTGACTGGCACGTGGTGGGGGGTTTCTGGCAGCTGTCTTTCCCCTATTTCCAGGGTCCCGGGGCCCCGGCAGACAATGCCACAACATAATTAGACGCCCCCAAATAAGAATTGCGCGCACATCCTTTGTCGGAGAGAAAACCTTTCCGACTTAAATCAAAATTGGTGGCACAAATAGGCGACTTAACAACTTCCCCCAGCATTTGACTTGTTCTTTGATCGATTTCGGATGTTAATATCTGTATGCCGTGGTTTTTCCTTTGACCCTTTTGTTGTTTACACACAAATGCAAATTAGCACTGTTTTGAACTATGTATTTGACCTATGATTGCACATGCATTCTTTCGATGCACTTTTGGTTCGATGGGAACCATCACAACTTGAAGGTACACGTCAGTTGATATACTGCACAACAAGAAAGGGAAAAAAATACTTAAGCCAAAACAATACAGTACATAGCTGTCGGAAAAAATTTTGGAGGATAAAAAATGAAAAAAATCTCAAACAAAACCAAGATAGCTGCAATCGCTTTAGTTCTATTGATGGCTTCTGTTATGCTGACATTATATACGCCAGTTCAAGCTCAACTTGCTGAAGAACAACCATATAGTGGACCACTAAAACCCGGCGATATTCCTGATTACACAGTTGCTACAAAAGCCTACATAAGCGTTAGACCTACGCTCGTAGGACTTGACCAGCTTATCCTGGTTAACATATGGGTGATACCAGCACCTAATGCGGACAGAAAATTTCTGGACTTAAAGGTGACAATCACGAAGCCAGACGCAACCCAACAAGTTGTTACGATGGATTCTTATGTTGCAGACGGAACATCGTGGTTTGAAGCGCAGGCTAATCAGCTTGGCACGTGGAAGTTCAAGTATGACTTCCCCGGAATGTATTTCCCAGCAGGACGGTACAGTATAGGAGATATCATAAACGCCACCTCAGGGGGTTCAAACTATGCCCAATCAGTCTACTACCCGCCTTCGTCTTCTCCAGAGATTACAATTACCGTGCAGGAAGACATTGTGTATTCTTGGCCTGAAATGCCGCTTCCAACCGACTACTGGACGCGACCAGTACCCTATGAGTATAGAGAATGGTGGTCGATTGCAGGAAACTGGCCGTGGCATGGCCCAGGACGCCATGAATGGGACGCCTACTACCCTAACACGAACCCATACTGGGGTGGACACGAAGGCGCCGCCGGAACGGCGCAGGGCTTTTTCGGCGGTGCCCGCGGGCACTTCACTCCATGGGTTCAAGCGCCAGAGAGTGCACACGTAGCATGGAAACAACAATATACCATAGCAGGCATCCTCGGAGGGGACTTTGGTGTCGAAATATACAACACAGGCATTTTCAGTAGTAGCGGCCCGGGGCGTTTTCCCGAGATAATCTATGCGGGAAGAGCTTACCAGACCTATAGCAAACCTGGAACCGGGGCGAGCGCGCAAACGTATTGGAAGTGCTACGACATACGCACCGGAGAAGTGTATTGGGAATACCCAGCACCGGCAACTATTTCCGAGCCCTTCCCGGGGTTTGTAATGGTCACTGCCCTTACACCTTCAGTCATTGAATACTTTGACACAGGTCTTTTACCCGGCGGCGCAACCACCGGAACACACGAACACGTAACAGCCATAAGTCTGTTGGCGTTAAGCGGTGGGAGGCTGTATAAGTTTGATCCATGGACCGGAGCTATGACCGTGAACGTAACAGCCATGAGTGGCACCTACTATCGGAATGGTTACGTTTTGAGTGTGCAGAACCTTGGGGGCGGAAATTACCGTTTGATCAACTGGACTACACAGGGGAGCACTGGCAACTTTGCTAACAGGGTAAGGGGGAACATAACATGGCCGTGGAGCAGCATACCAGAGACCACCGATCACAATGTGGGCATATCTGTTCTGGTGTCGAAAGACTATGTAGGGGGAGCACCTAACAAAACGCGCATAAGGGCTGCCAGCCTGAAGACAGGCACAGAGCTATGGGACATAACAATTGACGAATGGCAATACAGCAGCAACACAATGTACGCTGACCACGGAAAAATCGCCATATTGACAGAGCAGGGGTATTTCGTGGCTTATAATCTGAATTCAGGAACCTTAGCATGGAAAAGCGAGGAGTTTGACTATCCTTGGGATTACCCTGGCTACGGGGCTTACAATGTACTGTCAGCTTACGGCCTACTTTACCGAAATGCCTACACGGGCGTCTATGCCTTCAACTGGACCAACGGAAAAATAGCTTGGAAATACTCAACGCCAGCGGCAGCTACATACGAAACTCCATACGTTGACGAGAATGGCCAAACCATGTATTCTACGAACGTTGGTGGCGCAATTGCTGACGGAAAGTATTACGCGTACAATACTGAGCACTCAGCCACTGTGCCCATCACCAGAGGATGGCAGCTCCACTGCATCAACGCTACCACAGGCAAAGGCATATGGAAAGTAGGGTTACCTGGGGCTGCGTCTAAACACACAACAGATATAGGTCCCATAGCCGACGGCTACCTGACACTCGGCGGCAGTGACGGGTACACGTACGTCTTCGGCAAGGGACGAAGCGCGACAACAGTAACAGCATCGCCGGAAGTCATAGCGAAAGGATCCAGCGTGTTGATAAAGGGCACAGTCTTGGATCAGTCCCCGGCTCAGCCAGGCACTCCATGCGTCTCCAAAGACTCAATGGCCCTGCAAATGGAATACCTGCACAAGCAGATGCCAATCCACGGAATCTGGGGCAATGAAACGATAACTGGGGTTTCAGTGACATTAGTCGCCATAGGTTCAGACAGCAACGTGATCGACATTGGCACAGTCACAACCAACGGATATTACGGCACCTTCAACCATGCGTGGACTCCGCCGGACGAGGACACTTACGAGATCATAGCGTCTTTCGTGGGCGACGACTCCTACGGCAGCTCAGCAGCAGCAACCGCCGTATCAGTGGGCCCAGCACCGGAACCACCGCCAGAGTATGGTTCACCCGAATGGCCAGCATACCCAGATGCACCTGCCTACACCGCCATAGACTTAGCCATAATAGCAGCTGTTGCGGTAGCCATCATCATAGGCATAGTTAACCTCTGGGCCCTAAGAAAACGAAGCTGAAACCTTCAACTCCTCCCTCCTCTTTTTTTTTGGGTTTCATCCAAAAGTATTGGAAAAACATTTCTAAGCTGAGGACTGAGAAGGCTTTGTAAAGTGTCCACGCTCGGTGACGACGTGGGAGGGGTTTGCGTGCCTGCGGGGTCTCCACGCTGACTGGCACGTGGCGGGGTTTCTCGCTGTCTTTGTTTTCCCTTCCAAGATCCCGGGGTCCCAGCAGATAACGCCGCAACTAAATTGGATGTCCACGCGTAAGAATTGCGCGCGCAGCTAATTGGTTAAAAAAAGGAAAAAAGAGCGGGGTTAGTAGTAGTATATTATCGTTACTGTTGTGGTAACAGAAGTCATCCCTGGGTTGCCGACGCTGATTTGTATTGAGGCGGGTAGGACTGGAAAAACTGCTGTTCCACCCATTCCAACATTTATTTGATTATCGTAGTTGACTCCATGCGAAGCGTAGGCTACTCGAACATATATGTCAGCCGTTGTTGACGAGAAAACCTGAACCGAAACGTATCCCGCATAGGTTGATATAAAATTCCAAACGTTCTCATAACCTGCTTGTATACTTACATTCTTGAAGTTTAACCAAGCTGTGGATTTAGTCAAGTTTGCGATACTAGTAAGGTTTGCGACTTGTGAACTCAATGAAGTTACCTGCTGGCTCAAATCAGAAATCTCGTTATCTTTATCATTCATCATTGATGAGTAAACTAAAATTGCTCCAACAAGGCCGACCAGAAGTATTATACATGCTATCCCTAGCCCAATGGCTACTGTTCTACTCACTTCTTTCTTTTCACTAGTTTGGACACTAATTCCCGAATCCCCCCTCTGCTTTTAGTCACTATGCAAATAAAAACTTCTTGGTGACCGCGCGCAAAGCAATTTGTCACGGATATACATTCTTCACAATCTTGCCATCTCTGCTTATGAAGTGCAAGATCCAAAAAAGTGTGTGCCATGTCGGGATAGCCTAAGTCTGCGCGCGCTGAACATTTAAATCTCATGAGAAATATGTTCTATCGGAGCACACATGCGTTTCAAGTCTCAGAAAGCAATTATTCTTATTGTCAGCGTTTTGTTACTGGTTTTCATTATGCCAACCTATTCTTTTGCAATCAATTATGACCGCACTTACACTTTCTACGTTCAATATGGATACCGTCGGTTTAGTCACAAATTGTATATTTCACTGCCTCCCTCCCTCTACGATTATTACGGTAGCAAAACCCACAGAGTAAACAGCGACAGCGGTTACTCAAAATTTGTAACGCCTGACGCGGTCAAATCCATCGCGGAGAACATTCAAAGCGTTACTCGCAATGCGCCCTACAGTGATGAACAGTTCGCCAATGCCGTATTGAAGTTGGTTCATCAGATCTCATACGAGAAGAGTAATGCAAAGTATCCCGTTGAGGCTATTGTAGACAATTCAGGAGATTGCGACGTGTTGTCGTACCTTGCTGCCTCAATTATGAAGGCTGGAGGCTTAGATGTTGTTTTGCTTCACTATAAAGATAGAATCCCGACGCACATGAATGTTGGAGTTTACCTGCCCCATAACCCCGTCTATAGTAGGTGGTGGACGACACCAAAAGGCTACGAGTACGATGGCAAAAAATACTGGGTGGCTGAGTGTACTTCTCAAGCGGACTGGAAGGTGGGCGACCAACCCAGTAGCCTCGCTGACGCTAATGCTTTGATTATTTCTCTTGAAAATTGTGAGAAATCATCACCAGCACACGTTTCATCAAGTTTAAACAGTCCCTTGACACCTTCTTCCATAACCATAAATCTATCTCTAGAACCCTCAAATTTTGAAGAGAGAGCACGAACGCTCAAGATTTCAGGTTCAATCTCACCAGCGTACCCATGGCAACGCGTCGTAATGTACGTTAGTCAAGATGGATATTCTTCCAACACCTTCGAAACAGTTTTTACAGACCATCTTGGAAATTATTCGTTCAATTGGAACTTCACCTCAACAGGAACATATTATATCAGAACCAGCTGGAACGGTGTCTCAAATTACGCTGGCTCAGATAGCGAAACACTCACAGTTTTTGTCGGGTTCTACCAACCGTTGGTTGAGTTTGAGGTGCCTGAATACTACTGGGACGCTGGACCTGAATATGCATCAGCACTCGCGAGCGCTGCTGCCTACAACATTCTTGTCAGCCAAGGTGTTAAGGAATTTCTTGAAATCAATTTGTTAGGGGATGGCGTCTTCCTTAGCGGTGAATTCATTATACTGAGGAGCGAGGAAACAATAACGAGAAGCGAGCAAACAATAACAATACCAGGTTACGAGCAAACATTGAGAATGCCCAGAAGCAGACAGACAATGATAATAACGATACCCGAGCAAAAAACAACAATACCAAGTTACAAGCAAACAACAGACAAAAACCTCGGTTTCATTCTGCGACACAATGGCGGAAACAATTATAGTGTAAGCGTAAGAAGGCTGGACGATTATGATATGTCTCAAACAACAAAACAAATTGATGGAAACGATACAGCGTTCATAAACGCATCCATGGGCACAACAGAAAACACATGGTACAAAGTCGTAGCAAAAATGTCTAAGGACGAAACAACAGCCGAATTGTATGATAAGAATGGTACTCTCATAAGAAGTATAGCAACTAGGGACGACGCTATAAGCATCAGTGAATTAGGAATTCTGATGGCATATGACCCAGACACAGTCATAGCCTTCAAAAATTTGAAAATCGAAACTCTTGATCAACCTACCCCACCAGTCAGCGACAACCAAATTCCAGAAAATAGATTTGAATGGAGAAGAGGCGGATGAACAAAAACAAAGCTGTTCTAGCAACCATGTTCCAGTAACTGAACTTGATTTGTTGGCTCCTTACATCATATCGACGCGCGCGCAAGAAATACAGAGATTCTCTCTCAAACAAACAATCAAAGAACCAGTTGAATGCGTGACTCGCAAAATCTGATGGTGAACGCTGAAAGAGCGCGTGTGTTGCGCTTAGGCTTTCTAGGGCGCTCGCAATGTGTAACAAAATTCTTTGTCAAGAAAAAATTCGTTGAAGATAATGAACACTATAATGCCACTATTGCCAATCGATTTAAGTAAGATCTCTGGGCTATCGGTATTAGTAAATATTGAAGCCATCAGTTTAATATTAGTGCCAGCTTGATGACAAACATAACAAATGTATTAATCGCGGTTTGCGTTCTCGGCTTAGCAATAGTCATAGATTGGCTTTTCGGAGATCCCCCCCCACCTCCTTGGAAGTCCACATACTACAAACTGCATCCGACCGTCTGGATGGGTAAGTTAACAAAAACACTGGAGCCTCATTTCAAGAACACTGTTCCGAAAAGGGAAAAGTTAAATGGCGTTCTTTTAGCTCTGACAGTCATCTTGACTTTTGCGTTACCTGTCTACTTTGGGTTGAGATTTATCTTCGCCTCACTTGGATTTCTCGTTTATATTCTCGTCGCCGCTGTAATCTTGAAACTGACTATTTGCATAAAACTTGAAACAGACTGGGGCATAGCCGCGGCAAAAGCGATCGAATCCGGAGATTTGACAGAAGCCAGAAAGTACTCCCATTTCTCGCGAAGGGACGCGAGAAATTTAACTGGTCCACAAATAGCCTCAGCTGTTATCGAATCAATAGCCGAAAACCTAACGGATTTTAAGCTCTCACCCATCTTTTACTACGCCTTTTTCGGCGTTACAGGCGCCGTCGCGTTTAGAGCCATCAACACGCTTGACGGGATGGTGGGATTTAAGGACCGCGAGCACATCCACATTGGGTGGTTTTCCGCGACCCTCGACACCATAGTTAACCACGTTCCAGCTCGATTAACCACAATTCTCATAGTGTTAGCGTCAGCTATTCTAGGAGAAGACTACAAGAACGCTTGGGCAATTGCCCACCGCGACCAAGCTAAGGTTCCTAGCTTAAACCATGGGTGGCCAATGGCAGCTATGGCCGGAGCCCTCAGCATACAATTAGAAAAACCTGGACACTACGTCATTGGCGACCAAATCGAAGTGCTCACTTCAAGTCAAATAATACGTGCATTAAAAATCCGAAACGTAGCCATAACCTTATGCATACTTTTTATGCTACCAATACTCTTACTAACGAAACTCTACCTATTCCCCTATTAGGCAATTCCAAAGATCGCTTAGATGCCTTTGCATCTTTCAATCTTTATTTTCACATATGAGAACCCTTAATTATGCAAAAAATATTAAGCATGCGGCTTCACGTATTCGTAGGAGGATAAACGTTTAGGGAAGAAACATGAGAATCCACATAACTCTTGTGAACCCACCTTACCCAAGCGGAGCTCACCAGCATCAGCCCTTTATCCCATTAGGCATTGGGTATTTGGCTGCTGTTTTAGAGAAGAATCAATGTGAAGTTGATGTGATCGATTGCCAAGCACTAAAACTCACACACGAAAAATTTGAAAGCGAAATCAACAAGCGCCAACCCGACATAGTCGGAGTAACATCGACCACCCTCACGTATAAATCTGCACTGCACATAGCAAAAATCGCTAAAGAAGCTTATCCAAACTGCTTAACCGTTCTTGGGGGCTGTCACGCTACGTTTTGGGATGATAAAGCATTGCAAGAATGGCCATACCTAGATATTGTGGTAAGGAAGGAAGGTGAAAACACGTTGCTAGAACTTGCAGAAAATTTGGAGGCAGGCAGGGTTTTCCATAATGTTTTAGGCACAACTTGCAGAAAAGATGAGGAAATCATAAGGAACCCAGACAGACCATACATTGAAAACCTCGACACCCTACCCTTTCCAGCCCATCATCTTTTTCCGATAAAACATTTTCTGAAGTACGGCAAAGTTGTCTTTCCATTATCCACAAGCCGGGGCTGCACATTTTGGTGCAATTTTTGCTCAGCGGTCAGGATGTTTGGCCGAAGATACCGGATGAGAAGCCCAAAAAGCGTCGCAGACGAACTTGAATTTCTCCATCAAAAGTATGGAGCAGACCAGTTTACGTTTTATGACGACGCCTTCACCGTGAATCAAGCTAGAGTTGAGAAAATATGCAAAGAAATTCAGGATCGAAAGCTGAAGATAAAATGGGACTGCGAAACCCGTGTAGACATGGTCACCAAGGATCTACTATCCAAGATGAGGAGAGCAGGATGCCTTGCCGTATGGTTTGGGGTGGAGTCAGGCTCTCAACAGGTTCTAGAAGCAATGAAGAAGAAACTCAGCCTCAACCAAACAAGGAAAGCCTTCAAATGGGCAGACGAGGCCGGAATTATGACCATCGCGAGCGTCATCCTCGGCTTTCCGGGTGAAACCAGCGAAACCGCATGGGAAACCGTGAAGTTTGTGGAGGAATTGAATCCAAGCGATGTGGGCTATTATATAGCCACACCCTATCCAGGAACCCCCATGTACGATTACGTGAGGCAAATGGGTTGGCTAAGAAGCGATGACTTCGACAAATACGACACGGCGACACCTGTCTTTGAAACTCCAACATTGGGAATGAGGGAGTTAAGAGAAATCCGTGAGCAAGCTTTCCAAAGGTTCTATCTCCGCCCCCTCTACGTTCTCCGTATGTTCGCCAAAGGGGGTATGTACGGTTTTTCATCATCACGAACAGCTTTCGCACATCTCCTTAGAGCCGTTAAATCCAAACTCTAGAAGAAATAATCTACGGAAAAGTTTCTCAAGCGCGTGCATCTTCTCAAAGGCAAGGGATGAACTATGTTCAGACTTTAAGTCTAAAGGTGGTTATGAAAGAAGCAAGGATTGCAGAATCTGCGGGGCTTATCCTATTTGGTTGAGTATGCTATAAGTTGGAGTTTTGCCAAAGATTGTTTGGGGGAACAGTCCCTTCAGAACTAGAAGGCATAGTACATGAAGAAGAAGCTGAACGTAGCAGTTTTTAACACGCAACCACCACACCTATACTTTGGAGGCGTGGAGCGCCGAATAGTTGAAACAGCTAAAAAATTGCTGAACAAAGTTGACACGAGAGTTTACTCTGGTACGAAAGCTGGATTCAGGAAGATTTCTTTAGCTAACGGGACAATTTTCATTCCATGCTTTTCCACAGACATACTTTTCCCGCTGGATAACTGGTTTTTCAACAAGACAATTTCCAGAATGTCTGATGCGTTCAAAGCTGATGTTTATGAAGCTCATACTGTTAGCGGCTACGGATTTTTGAAGGCCACCAGGAAGAGGAGCGCTACTAAACCTTTTATACAAACGATTCACGGCGTTCTTGCAGACGAATACATACAATCATCCAAGAGCATATTTTCAACACCTCGAACAAAGCTTTCTCACTTTTTCATGCGGTACCTTTCAAAGATTGAAAAGGAGTCCGCCAAGGACGCAACCCTGATAGTCACAGTTAGCAAATACTCATCCAAAAAAATAGTTCAATTATACAACGTAGACGAGACAAAAATAAGAATAGTGCCCAATGGCGTTGATCTCCAAAACTTCAAGCCCGTTGAGGGCTGCGAGAAAGTTAAGCATAAAATTGAAGCGAACAACAAACAATGCGTACTTTTCGTTGGCAGGCTAGTTCCAAGAAAAGGTTTGCATTTCCTAATCGAAGCGGCCAAACATGTTGTCAAAGAAAGAAAAGAAACAAAGTTTGTAGTGGTTGGGGACGGGCCTCTCAAAAAACATTTAATTTCCTATTCAAAAAAGCAAGGTGTTTCAGACAATTTTGTTTTCCTAGGCGAAGTTCATGAGGTTTTGCTTCCTCGAATATACAATTGCGCTGATGTATTTGCCTTGCCATCAATTCAGGAAGGGCAAGGTATAGCGTTATTGGAGGCTCAAGCCACGGCTAAGCCAGTGGTTGCCTTCAACGTGAGCGGAATCAACGAAATCGTATTAGATAAAGAAACCGGACTACTGGTTAAACCTGATAGCTACGAACTAGCCAATTCCATTTTGGATCTTCTCTCGAATAGGTCTTTGAGAGAGAAAATGGGACGTTGCGGTCGAAAATTCGTTTCTGAGAATTTTACTTGGGATATTTGTGCTCAAAGGATGCTTCAAGTATATTGTGAAGCATCACAATACGCTAGGTCCACATGATCTATCCAAATGATTCGTCAGTCAGTTGTTCTATATACATCAATTTGCACAGTCGTGTTTGTCGACGTAGAACTTGTTTTGGCGTCCACACGATTGCCCAAATTATTTTGTGTGCTGGAGTCAACTCAAAGTAGTCGTCGTCATCAAGCCAGAGTGTGGCTGTTTGATTGAAGGGTTTTCTACACGGATGAAATTCCGTCCATGCTGGTTATGTTTCATAAACCTTAAGTCAGAGTATACAACAGAGAATCGAGTGTAGAGTAAAACCGCCTTAAGTGGAGTTATGCTGCCTACGACTTCACAAGAAATCGCGGTTTTACCCCACCACAAACAAGCCCTGCGTGCGGCGTCATTACTGATTCTCGTTTGTTGTTACCGTTCCATTCCAAAACATGAGTTTGCTGTATCTTGACATACTACTATGTTCTACACCGTCTTCGTAGATTATGTCGAGTTGAAGCGCATAATCCTCCGACAAAGTGTTAGCATCCTTCCATATTTGATCCGAAAGTGGATCATCTTCCCATAATCCCCAAGTTTTGTCGTCTGGTCCACGAAAACCATAGCCATAATCCTCTGGAAGAACGTAAGCCACTCTAGAATCCATCGGATCAACAATTCGTGGATTACGGTTTACGTATTGCCAAAAACTCTTCAAAGCTTCTAGATGCTCCTCCTCCAAAATCCCATAAGTCGAAACCTTTGGATAACTGAAGACAACAACATACTTTGCTCCGCTTTGATACGCCAAAACCAAGTCACCATAAAGTTCCTGTCCCGACTCCATATATGGGTGATAATTGTATTTCCACGTAACAATAACCCCCCACTCTTTGTTCTGGACTTCAGCTGCTCCTCTGCAAAGAGCCACGTTCAAAAGCTTGCTGTGATTCCATCCAAACTCAGCTAAAACCACATCGTATCCAGCTTTGTAGTCAAACCAGTATAGCGCATAATCAGAGGTAAACAGGGGGAAATCGCCAGCAGAAATATAAACATCTGTATAATGCTCCAAATATTTACTTATCTCTCCAACAAACTTGTTGGCTGCATCTGTGTAATTATCCGCTTCTTTCACCGGCATGTAGGGACTACAGTCTATTTGGTTTCCGCCAGCCTCGTCATAAGCGTATATTCCCAAAAAACGGTCGCCCCACCTCTGCCTAGCATCTTCAATCCATTGAGGATGCTGAGGAACATCCTCTGTTATATGAATATAAATCATAAAGTAAAGCCCACTTTCGTAGACGTACTGGCAGACCTCGTCGAGCTTTGTAATGTTTTCGGTTATCCCTGTGCTGCCTATCACAAAAAGATTCGTGTAAGACCTAACCTCATCAACAAGCCTTTTAATGTCCTCCACATCGTCATAAGCAGCGTCAACACCAATAAAAAAGTCAGGCCTCGAGGGATCTTTCACAAGATTAATCCGCAAAAAAAGAAGAAAGAAGAGCATAGAAACCAGAAAAACAACCAAAATCGTTCTATACTTCATCTACCTCACTATTTAACTTATATTCAGCTTAAACTCATTTAAATAGTACGCGCCCAAAAGCCTAATATCTCTCAACTTCCCAAAAGTTACCTCCAACCTAAAGAAGGCTGCAGAAATGAGGGCCCAAAACAAGAAAACCTACGTTACCCGCACAAGCACGAAAAACCGTGAGTTGATTGTTGAACCATCGCCTCACGTGACGGGTCGCATGACAAAGGATCTCCTAATGAAATACACGTTTGTTGCACTCTGCATTATAGCAGCTGTATCTTACCTTTCATATGGTTTCGATTCAATTATAATATCTGCAATTTCGGTTTTAGTCGCTGTAACTTGCGATTATCTGCTCTCACTGATAATGGGGGAAAAGGGA
>JAOUJL010000214.1 GCA_029883255.1 Candidatus Bathyarchaeota archaeon
AGAAGCTTGTGACTCTTGCGATAAGGTTTGGATTGAATTTAGGCGAGGGCTACGGTCCAGTTAACCCTATGGCTTATCTTTACCGTGAATCCTCAAAACATCAAGTCTTATCGAATATGGAAGAAGCTAAGAGGCTGCTCGAGTCATCACCGCTGGTTGCGAAGCTCGTGCCCGAAGTAGGTATGAACATCGCCATGGCTATACCCTACGCAGAAAAAGTGGGTGACATAGTAGCAATTCCAGGTAGACTCGTAAAGGTACCTGAAGGTGCTAGGAGCGTTGCGCATCCGAGATTCGGCGGTTCTTCCCATCTCGCAACGTACATACTTGAAATCATGAAGCACGACCCCATCAGAAAAGCCGCGATCAACCTGAAATTCTCTGAGGGAATCCTTGAAATCTTGAAAGCGATGAATCTGAAATTGTCATTTTATGACAGAAGAGAGGAGCCTGAAGAGGTCAAAAAGCTTGAGGGAATGACCGTACCGTGGGGTGTGACACAGGCGGTCAAGAGGCTGGGAAAAGCACCGGATGTAATCTATCATAAAGGAGACTTCGGGAAGGAGCCTATGATAGTCATATTCGGGAAAGAAGCAACTGAGTTAGCGGAGCTTGTACTCAAAATCGCAGCTAAAGTGGGAGATCATGGAAGCTAGATCCACACATATGAAAAAAATGGCTTTAGCAGCAGTGTTTTCCGCGCTGGGAGCAGTAATAGCACCCTTCTTCTGGTTCCCCTTCTTGGGCACAAGCGCTTATCCAGGCCAACATATGATAAACGCTCTCGCCGGCGTGCTTCTCGGACCCTTATGGGCAGCGGTCGTTGCTATCTTCACAGGAATTATTCGAAATGCATTTGGCATAGGTACACTCTACGCTTTTCCTGGCGGTATCCCAGGCGGCGTTGTTGTAGGAATTGTCTACTGGCTCCTAAGAAGGTTCAAGAAAACTGGAAAGATTCCTTTGCTTTCAGCCCTATTTGAACCCGTTGGAACATTGTTTATCGGCGCCACGGTGTCTATATGCTTAGTCGCACCATGGCTAGGAACCCAAAAACTCTTATCTTTACTTGAGAGCGGCCCTCTAACCGCTCTTTTACTCCTCTGGTCCGGATGGGCCGTAAGCTGCGTTCCTGGCAGTGTCCTAGGCTTTGCCATCCTATTGACCTTAAACAGAGCCGGGATAACAAGGGAGACATTATTCGGTGAAAGATGAAGGGAAGTTTCAGCTGAAAGGTAAAGATGTGATTGGCAAGAGAGTGCTAATATTAGGTGAAATTGGTTCCGGGAAAACTGCACTCGTGGCTAGACTACTCAAAGAACTGATGGCTCTTTTAGATCATGGAGAAATAACCGTTATTGATATGGCTCCACAACGAGTCGGCGAAATAGGTGGGAAGATATCCGACTATCTGGGCTCAATTAACGGAATAAGATATCTTTCACCCAAAAAGGTGTACACGCCCAGACTGACCGGTACCTCCTGTGAACAAGTACTGAAATATACGGAATTGAACAGGAAACTAATAGAACCATTGTTCGACATTTTTGTTCAAAGAATCACGAAGGTTCTTGTCTTGAACGATGTTACACTATATCTCCACGCTGGAAAATTAGAAAAAATTCTAGACTGCATGAAGCTAGCTGAAACGTTTCTAGTCACGGGGTATTATGGCTCTAGACTCGCTGAAGATTTGGGAGCAGGAATAAGCGTTCGGGAGAAGAAACTGATCGAAAAGTTGGCCACTTATATGGATCAGGTCATTAAAATGAATAAGGTATTATGAAGTAACATTCGCGAGGCATTCTGCCTGACAAGCGCACAGTTAACAAACCGAACGCCCTCACCCTTTAAACATCAACAATCTATGTTGTTCCTTCCTTCTAGAACTGCCTCTATCGAGGTCTCGCACGAAAATTATTTCCTCGGTTTCACAAACTCATCCAAACCCTTCTGTCTTCTCCCCGTCCTTCGCACATGAATTTCCTCACCTACGCTTATGTGCATCCCATCCAAAGCCACTGTGGTAGGAACTCCAGTTCCTTGCTCAATCAGCTTCGCCTCGCGATAAGGCCCACTAAAGATCATCTGCATCCCGAAATGGGTCATTACAATCATCTCTGGACCAGCTTCCTTCACGATTTTGATTGCATCATCAGTGGTCATGTGTCCTTTCCAAGGCTTTCCGGAAGGTCTCATAACACACAACAATAGGAGTCGGACACCTTCGTACTGTTTTCCAACGCCCTTAAAGAACGCGGTATCAGAGCTGTAGGCGACGTCTCCGAAATCCTTGTTTTCTAGGCGAAACCCCACGGTGTCTGGATCCGTGTGTCTGGCCTCAGTGGTTACTATTTTCATGTCGTCAACGTTGAAAGTAACATCTGGTTTCAACTCTATTACTTTCTCGGGCATTTGCTGATGATATTTTGAAATCACTGGCCCACATACTTCATTGCCAAATAGGGTGCTGTGGGATGCGGCTAAGGTTCCTCTCCTTTTGGTCGTTCCTTGGGTCATGGCTTCGATGAGAACTTCTGCGTCGGTGTAGTGGTCTGGGTGACTGTGGGAAACCAGTATTGCCCGGATTTTTTGCGGGTTTAATCCCATGTTTAGTGAGTGTACGAGTGCGCCGGGTCCTGGGTCTAGGTGTATGTTCAGTTTTTCGGAGAGTATGCGGATTCCGGCGGTTCTTCTTTTTTGGGTGATGGTTACGAATCTTCCGCCTCCGGTTCCTAGGAAGATGAGTTCGAGCTGGGTCATTTTTTATCTCTCTGAGGTTTAGGCTTATTATTTGGGTTTGACGATTTTTTGTTTTCTGTTTATTATGTTGTGGCGTCGGTGCTTGGATGCGTAGATATTGAAACAGTCGGGTATAGAAGGGTAACAGGGAGAGTTTTATTTATGCTCTGTTGCGAACATTAGGTGGTAAGGTGTTTTCGGTTGAGGGTTGTGATTCGTGTTGGCGGTTCGGTGGTGGCTTCTCCGGTGGACTCTGCGCTTATAGCCAAGTATGTGGATTTGCTGAAGAATTTGAAGAAGCATGAGATTGTGGCGGTTGTTGGTGGCGGCATGTCGGCGCGTGATTTTATCAAGGTTGCGGGTGAGCTGGGATTAGACGAGC
>JAOUJL010000213.1 GCA_029883255.1 Candidatus Bathyarchaeota archaeon
TCGGAAGGAAAAAGCAAGGAATTTTCTTCAGAAAGCTTTTCATACAGTTGATAATAAACTTTCAAAGGGCTGTTTTGATCGTCACGGAAACTTTTCTTTTGGCATTAAGGAACATATAGAGATACCTGGCACTAAATACTTGCCAGAACTCGGCATATATGGCATGGATGTTTCAGTTGCTCTTGGTAGACCTGGATACCGCGTTAAACGAAGGCATCGTGCTAGATCTAAAGTTGGACTAGACCACCTATTGACACTTGAGGATGCTATGCTATTTGTTAAAGATGAATTCGGAGTTGAAATCGTATAGGCTGAGGGAACTTGTATGGGAAAACAGAAGCCTAAAAAAGAGCGAAAATACGGTAAGGGTAGCCGCCCATGCAGACGATGCGGTTCCTATGGAGCAATCATTCGTCGGCATGGACTGTATTTATGTCGTCAATGTTTTAGAGAGATCGCTGAAAAACTTGGGTTCAAGAAGTATGAGTAGGAGGCGCTGGAAACTTGACACCTGTTGATACTCTTGCTAATGGGTTGACGACCATTATGAACAATGAAATGCGAAATAAGCATGAATGCATAATTAGTCCAGCCTCTAAACTCTTGGGGCGCGTTTTGAGGGTTATGCAACTGAATGGTTATATCGGCGAATTTGAATTTGTGGAGGACGGGCGTTCCGGAAAGTTCAAGGTACAGCTTCTTGGTCGTATAAACAAATGTGGCGCCGTAAAACCCCGTTTTCCTGTGAGATCAAATGAATTTGAAACTTGGGAGAAACGTTTTCTTCCATCCAGGGACATCGGTGTTCTCGTGGTTTCCACTCCCAAGGGAGTGCTGGCTCATCGGAACGTTAAGAAGGAAAAAATCGGGGGCAGGCTCCTTGCTTTTATCTATTAGGGGAACTGTGAATGCGCGTCGTTGAGGCGGTTAGATCGATCGAAATTCCTGAAGAGGTGGACGTTAAAGTAGAGGGAAGAGTTGTAACGGTTAAGGGTGAAAAGGGAACACTAACGCGAGACTTTTCTCACGCACCCATATCTGTTCAATTAGAAGAAGATGTGATAAAGATTCGGGCGAACTGGCCTCGCAAAAGAGAGGCAGCTCTCGTGGGAACGATCTGCTCTCATATTCAAAACATGATGATAGGGGTGACAAAAGGATTCACTTACAAACTCAAAATTGTGTTCTCACACTTCCCAATATCTGTCAAAGTTAGAGAAAAAACAGTGACTATAGAAAACTTTACAGGGGAACGAAGCCCACGCATAGCCAAAATAACAGGCGACGCCAAGGTTATACCAAAGGGCGATGACGTAACTGTACAAGGAATCAACATCGAGGATGTCAGCCAAACCGCTGCAAACATCGAAAGAGCAACCAAAATTAAGAGAAAAGACCCTAGGGTGTTCCTTGACGGCATCTACACTTACGAGCGACACGAGGGGATAGAAGAATGAAAAGCGAGGAAAAATCAGAGACGTTCGCCAAAGAGCGAGCTTCAAGAAAGCGAGAACGCGTTAAAGATAAGAAACCCGATTTTAGGCGACAGGAAAGTTGGCGATACAAGAGGGTGAAAGAGAGTTGGAGAAGGCCACGTGGAATAGACAGTAAAATGCGGAGGAAGGTGAAAGGCTGGCCCCGATCCGTGGAAGTTGGCTATCGTGGCCCAAAGAAAACTAGAGGTCTTCACCCCTCTGGATATGCAGAGGCTTTGGTATATAACGTAGATGATGTTGAAAAAGTTAGCCCTAAAACGCAAGCCATCAGAATTGCTGGCGCTGTGGGAACGAGAAAACGAGTTGAAATCTCTGCTAGAGCTGAGGAACGAGGAATTCATATTCTAAATCCTAGAGAAATGAAAGAACTTGAAGAGGAAGTCGAGGAAGAAGAGAAGGAGAAGAAAGAGGAGAAGGCTGAATAGCGTGAACGGAGCGAAAAGAATTGAGCCTTAAAAGTCAACGCCGATTGGCTGCCGAGCTTCTCAATATTGGTGAGGGGCGAGTTTGGATAGATCCTGATCGAATAGAGGATGTTGAGGCAGCAATTACTAGGGAGGAAATCAGAAGGCTAATCCATGAAGAGATCATTCAACCTCTACCTAAAAAGGGAATTAGTCGTGCTCGTGCACGGATTTTGCATGAAAAGAAAAAGAAAGGATTAAGGATGGGACCCGGTCGAAAAAGCGGATCGGCTCATGCGAGGATTTCTAAGAAGCAGGTGTGGATGAAAAAAATCCGGGCGTTGCGAAAAAAGTTGCGTGAACTGAAAACAAGCCGCGTGATCACAGAAAGCGTTTATCGTAGACTCTATAACATGGCTGGAAGCGGAGTGTTTGAGTCAACAGTAGACTTGGAACGTTACATCAAAACCCGGGGTTTAGGGAGGAAACGGTAATGGCCACAGGACCCAGCTATCGTGTCCCCTTCCGCAGACGGCGAGAAGGAAAAACTGACTATCATTCAAGAAGAGCTCTTGTTTCTTCTAAGCTGCCTCGATTAATAGCTCGAGGAACGTTAAACCATACTATCGCCCAAGTCGCTGAAGCCAAGACAAGCGGCGATGTGATCATTACATCTGCCCACTCCAGCGAACTGATAAAGACTTTTGGATGGCAAGGCAACTGTAAAAACGTTCCAGCGGCTTATTTGACTGGGCTTTTGTGCGGCTACAGAGCAATTGCCCATGGGATAAAAAAGACTGTTTTGGATATAGGTTTGCAATGTCCTTCCCGAGGCTCGCGAGTTTTTGCTGTGTTAAAGGGGGTTCTTGACACTGGTGTAATGGTTCCGCATGATGAAAAGATGCTGCCAGATGGAAAAAGAATATGTGGGGAGCATGTTGTCGATTATGCAAATCAATTATCTTCGAACTTGGATGCTTATCAGAAATTGTTCTCTAAACAGTTGTCAAAGGGTTTGCGCCCTGAACAACTCTCTGAACATTTTTCTTTGACAAAGGAGAAAATTGTCTCTTCATTTAAGGAGGAAAAAGCATGACATCCACGGAGGAAAAGGTGGAAGGGTGGAAGCCTCGTACAAGGCTGGGGAAAATGATTCTTGAAGGTCATATCTCTTCTATTGAAGAAGTGTTTATGGAAGGGCTGAAAATACGTGAACCGGAAATA
>JAOUJL010000215.1 GCA_029883255.1 Candidatus Bathyarchaeota archaeon
AAGTATGGGCAGAAAAAGGCAAGTTCATCGAAGTTCAAAACAAACAAACTGGAAAAAAAGTAACTCAACACTACCCAGTCAAACTGGTTGCAAATGGCACATGGGTCTGTGATGTTTGCATCGGCGGTTACCATGGAAGAATCGATCCTGAAAAACTCATTACCGTTGAATTCAAGGACGGCGTCGCCACCGATTTCAGGTGCGATGACCCGGGTCCTCGTTCTGTGTTTGAAGAGATGCTGGCAACTCAGCGAAGTTATGGCTTACCAACGGTTCTTGAAGAGGTGGGAATTGGTCTGAATGAGAAGGCAAGGGTAACTGGAAACATGTTGGAAGACGAAAAGCTCCGTGGCACCTGTCATCTGGCTCTTGGAAACATCAGATATCACGCAGATATGTTGGCTAACAAGCCGACGATAGAGGCGACGTATACAAGTGGTGTAACCAAAGAAATAATGAAGAACGGCGTTATGATTTAATGCTCACGAGAAGGCAAAACCTTCACTGCAGTTGGTGTTCTCTCACTTTAAGTTTAAACGATTCTTCGTGTTACTATATTTTGGATTTGGGTGAACGTTTTTGAAGAGAACGGGGGTTGCGAGACTTCCACTTCATTACGGAAGAGCACCAAGATGGCTTGTCATCCGCATGATCAAGCTCGCAAGAGAAGTTGTCACAGTCATTGTAGACGAACATGGCCAAGACGAGTTTCTTCGGAGGATCTCGGATCCCTTCTGGTTTCAGGCGTTAGGTTGCGTCCTAGGATACGATTGGCACTCGTCTGGCGTGACCACGGTCCTGACACGGGTCTTAAAAAGCGCTATAAGCCCGATCGAGCATGGACTAGCGGTATGTGGCGGGAAAGGTAAGGCTTCACTGCAAGCGCCTATTGAAATTGGCGACGTAGGGGAAGAGTTTGGTTTCTCAACAAGTAGAATAGATGATTTACGATACGTGAGTCGAATAATCGCAAAGGTTGACAACACAGCTATTCAGGCTGGGTACCCACTCTACCACCATTCGTTCTTTGTAACTGAGCGTGGGGAATGGGCAGTAGTTCAGCAAGGAATGAGCGTGAAAGACAGAACCGCGAGAAGATATCATTGGCTCTCTGGATCTGCCGAAAATTTCATGGTTGAACCGCACGATGCCATCGTAGGCGATGTGAAGCGGGAAGTTGTTTTGGACATGACCTCGATGGAGAGTGAGGGTTGTCGAAAAACGTCTGTGGACATCATTAAGGAGGAGCCTAGAAAAGTTATGAGAATGCTGAAGTCAATTCGACCCGCCTGTCAAAGTTCTCTGCAAGAATGGATGCCCAAAATTAGATGGAAGGAATATGCAATCGATGTTCTCTCGTTGCCCCGCAACCTCAACTGGAAAAGCGTGAAGAAAGCGTACGAGTTTCGGCCCAAAAACTACGAGGAGCTCCTTGGCATTCGAGGAATAGGCCCAGCCACAGTTCGAGGACTTGCCTTAATCTCTGAACTCATCTACGGCGAACCGCCAAGCTGGAAAGACCCAGTGAAATACTCGTTTGCTTACGGAGGAAAGGATGGTGTGCCGCATCCAGTGGATCGAAAGGCGATGGACGAATCCATCCGGGTTCTGGAAAACGCTGTTGAAAACACTCGGATAGGAGATAGGGAGAGGCTGAGGTCGCTTCAGAGGCTAAGACGATACCTCCCGTAACGTTGAATACCTCAAGTTGATTTGTATTAGTTATGTGCAATTCCGAAAGTATAAAAGGGAAAACCTAAAGAGTTAGGTTCGCAAGTTTTCGAGGGGTAGAAGTTGGAAGTAAGCCGTCAGAGACAACGGGAGCGTGTGCTCAACCGATTCAAATACATCAAGACATGTGTGATAGCCAGGGAACTCTGCCTACTCGTGCGCGCCAACAGAGTAGCGCTTAACAAAGAAGATGTCCAAGCATGTTGCTCATTCATCTGTCAATTGTGTAAGGAGGCGGGTTGTGAAGAACAAAGCGAGCTGTGTGGAAAAGCAGCCGAGACTGTGCTTACAAGCGAGGAAAAATATCTTGAACTTTGTGAGCAAAGCTGTAAAAAGTGTGGGGAGGCTAGGCAACCTCAGGCGAAAACAACCAAGTACGTTGCCTGATGCTGTCGTGTTTAGATTTGAAATGAAGTTTTTTCAAGAGCCTGAGCCTTGGACATTCGAAAATAAAATAAGTAGGCATTGAGAACAAAATGGTAAAATGAGGGATTCAGCTTGTACATCGCGCCGTATGTTGCGTCACCCCATCCAGTGGTTCGTCAAATGCTTGCTCTCTCCGAGTTGAGACCCGGCGAGACGGTTTATGATCTCGGCTGTGGAGACGGCCGGGTAGTTATAATGGCGGCTCAAGAGTTCGGAGCAAAGGCTGTTGGAGTCGAATTAAGGGATGACTTGGTGAAGAAGGCTCATGGCAAGGTTTCTGAGCTTGGCCTCGATGGAAGAGTTGAAATTGTTCAACGCGACTTGTTTGAGGTTGATTTGAGACGTGCGGACGTTGTTACTCTTTATCTTACGACTAGTGCAAATGAGAAGGTGAGGCCAAAGCTTGAGTCAGAACTTAGGCATGGAACCCGCATCGTGTCTCATGATTACGAAGTTCTAGGATGGAAACCGTTCAAAATCGACAATTTTTGTGAAAACCCGAGGCTGGGTTATCCATCTCACACAATATACGTTTATCATAGATGAATTTGAGCTTATAGTGGGGTCATTTTCGCTTTCTTCCATTCATGACCCTCCCAGTTGCATCAGAGATTCCAAATTCTGCATACATGAAAAGCCTTAAAAAAAGAAGGGAGATGTAGGAGGTTTCAGCGATTTGCTCATTCCTCCTTTTTCTTTCCTTTCTTTCCCTTTTTCTTCTGTCCCTTCTTTCCCATTATTCATCACTCTTCGTCGTCGTTGTCGTCTTCGCAGTCTTCCTCTTCTTCTATGTTTTTACCCCTCAAAAATCCCTTAAGGCACAGCAAGGCGTATATATGCATTTCGCCCAAGAAAAATGACTAAAAATCCTTTTCTGACGAAAATAGGACCTCTCTAGCCTTCATCTTTTGCGTTACGCGCACGCATCTTTCTGGATTCAAACACAAATCAAATTTTGTCTG
>JAOUJL010000027.1 GCA_029883255.1 Candidatus Bathyarchaeota archaeon
AGTTAGACGTGGTAGAGTGCAACTTGCAATCGGAGACATCATCGGTTCTAACCTCACCAACCTAACCCTTGTGCTGGGACTAGTTCTCCTAACCTCTCCTTTCAAAGTCGACCTGACAATCTTCATAAAGATCCTCCCGTTCTTGCTAATAACGACCGTCATATTCTGGCGTTTCATTATGAGAGGTGGAGTCTCAAAAGCTGGTGGAGCGATTCTATTACTAACCTATATTCTATTCCAAGCACTCGTCATAGAGGTGTAGGTTGTTGTGTGCGTGTTTGCGTAAACACTTAGGCTAGACCGTCGCGCGCATGCATGCATGCATTAGGCACGGGTGACACTTGAGGGTTTGAAGTTTCTGATGACTTCTAGGCATTCTTTCCATCTAAACGGCATGACCCAAATGCCTCCGAATAAGAGTATTCTCCTGATCCGTTTCATTTCTTCTCCACTTGCGAATACGAGAATTCTTCCGCCCCATACAGGTTTTATGCGTATCTCATCAAAACTGAGGTACATTGGGAAGCGCGTATACTTAAATATGCGAAGTCCTTGAAAGGTGATCCCATCCTCTTCAATTATCATCTTATTAAAAATGAGGTTTATGAGACCATAACAAAGTAGGGACCCCCAGAAAATAACAAAAACCGTAGCCGCAATTGTTAAACCAGTTTGTTGCAAAGACTCCGGATGACGTACTAACATATTAACCTCAATTGCAACCAAAAAGGAAATTGCGGCAATAGCTGGAACCATTTGCAATGGAAGCACCCACGTCTCAAACAGAGAGGAAGAGGTGAGAACTTTTTCACCTAAGCTAATACCGCCAAGATGCATGTACGAATGTGGTCTAGTACTATTCTTGGAAAAGAAGACTAATATGTTTCCCGGGAGAAAGGTGGTACCAGGTACCCCCAATTAAGTACCACCGTCTCCTTATTTTCCCTTTGTGTAACGTAATCCCGACAAACCAATTGCGTTGTGCAGTAAGTTAGGGGCCTGCATGCATGCATCGGCGTTGAGTGGCTTCTCCTCTCTCCTTGGAGTCCCTTCCATTGGTTTTGGGAAACCAGATGGCTCGTCTTCACCATGATCAGCATCCCAAACTTCCACAGCATCAACCCCAACCCCATCATTGGATGGACTCTCTTTGCAGTAGGACTCTCCATCTTTCTTACAGCATTTGTCCAATTCTTCAGCAAACGAAAAGAAGAAATTGTAGCGACTGGCCTGTATTCAGAAGTTAGACATCCTCAATATCTTGGAATAATACTCGCAACCATGGGATTTACCTTTGTAGGCGAAAGACCCATGGCATGGATTTCTTGGCTCAACTTGATCTTCTTGTATCTTCTACTCGCAAACTACGAGGAGAAAATTCTCAAGGAAAAGTATGGAGAAAAGACTCAAAGGTATAGACAACAAGTGCCTTTCATTTTACCAATATCTTTCAACATCTCAAACCGACTTCCAACGCCAAAATCAAAATTCAAAAGATACGCTCTCATAATCTTCACTTACCTTATAATAATGATCCTAGCATGGAAGATTCTAAAGCAATTCTCATATGCCCCAGAACCTTGACGAAATTATCATACTGGGCATCGCACATCATATCTGCATATTTCAACATTGTTTTGTTACAAAGTAGTTTCGCGCGCTGCTTGAGTAGTTTATGTGAGGCGGTTTGTTTGATTTTCATAACTCTAGGCAAATGGAAGCAAGCGCCCAAAAAGGAAATGATTGATCAAGCCACCAAAAGGTTAGAAGAACTCGAGAAGCAAGGCATCAAGATGCGTGTCCACTGGACTCTGGGACGCTATGACGTAGTCGCATTTACGGAAGCCCCAACCGAAAAGGACGCCATGAAAGCACTCCTCAGTTTTCAAAACTTAGTTGATACGGAAACGATGGTAGCCGTTCCACGGAAAGAAGGAATAAAACTCCTTTAAATCGAGACCCAAAAATTCCCTTTTCTTTTTTTAAGATACCAGCAGCTAGCTAGCTTAATGTGTTGGGTTTGGGTTTGGGGGTTAAAATTTAACGCAAACACACTAAGTTAAAGAACATATTAGGACATGAATGTATAGAATTATACAGAGTCGAAAAAATCAAATTGCTAAGAGAAGGCGGCACATGCATGCATCAGAACACTTAAACCTTAATGGGCGCTAATAATTATCACACATGCAGAAAGAGGAAGATGGTTGATAAGTCCATGAAAAGAAGCCCGAGAAATGCCAAGAATAGAAGTGGCAGACGCGTTAAGAAACGCTCCGTTGAGATAGGAAATGAATACGAAGTGGATATAACAGGAACAACCCCAAACGGGGCAGGCATAGCCAGAATCAAAGGCTTCTTAATTTTAGTTGACGACACAAATCCTGGAGATCACGTAAAGGTAAAGATCACGAAGACAGACCGCATGAACGCAGAAGCAGCAATAGTCACATAGAACTCAAGCGCACGCATTGCAACCCTCATTTAAAAATCAAAAACAGCGAACGAGTCGCATGCATGCATCTAAAGGGGTATTTCTGTATATAGTTATAGACGGGATTATTCCTTTTACTTGGATACGCCCGAACATGCATGTATGCGAAAGGTTTATAGGTGACTGTCACCCCTTCACCTACGGTGAACACATGATGAGGAGAACAGTCACATTTGACCCAGCAATAGACCAATTGGTTAATCTAATCAGAGGTTTGGCTCTTTTGATAGGTCTCGAATACAATTACACAGAAGTCGTGAACGGTCTAGCATACTACGGTGTTTGCTACTGGTTGAACATTCAAAAAGACAGAGCAGTGACAATGGCTCCACAAGTTCTAACTAGCAACCTAAAATTTGAAGGCATAACAGACGAACTATTGGACAAATTGCGCGAGACTATGCCAAACTTGAAGCTCAACAATATCAATCTAAAGGCTAAATGAAAGGACATACATGCATGCTGTGGTCTATGCTTCTTATACTATGTAGGCTGATTTTTTTCTTACTTTAAACCTAACTTCATTTTTACTTGCTGGCTCAAAGATTAACTCAACTTCGTTCCACTTCTTAGCATCTACTGCTTTCATAATCTCCTTGGCAAATTCTGGTGGAACTCGAAGAAAACCGTTCTTACATTCCTCGCGCGCGCAATTCTTTGAGATGTGCGAGAAACTAGAAGATGAAGTGAAAAACACTTAGGCTACCCATACCATGTATGCATGCTGGAAAACTCGTGCGCCTCTAATTTTAGTCGTTCGTCTTTTTTGGTCTACTCTTGAACGTCTTCAATGCCTTTTTCTGTGATTTTGAATCGTGTACTATTGTCTGGTAAGTATGGGGAGTCAATAACCTTTGCTATTCTTGTTCCCTTGCTTCCTTTTCTAAGATAAACCCGGTGGGTGCAGGCGTGAGCCATGACGTGTCCGCCTGCTGGTCTGTTGGGGTCTCCGAAAAATGTGGCAGGGTTTGCCTGAACCTGATTCGTAACTATTACAGGCAGGTTATAGGCTTCTGTCAGTCTCAACATCTTGTGGAGTTCGCTGTTAAGTTTTTGTTGGCGTTCGGAAAGATTTTCCCTACCTACATATTCGCCTCTGAAATGGCCGATCATGGAGTCCACAATGACGAGTTTTACGTCGTTTTCTGGACAAAACTTGAAGAGATGGGCTGTCAATAAACATTGATGGCTGCTGTTGTAAGCCCGAGCGAGAAAAATGTTTCCTAAGGTTTCGTGAGGATCAAGTCCTAATGCGTTGGCTATTTCAAATATGCGTTCCGGCATGAAAGTTCCTTCCGTGTCAACGTACACCACGTTTCCGTTCAATCCTCCTTTCTCTACTGGAAGCTGGGCGATAACGCAGAGCGTCAAACAGATTTGGGTTTTGCCTACACCGTATTCCCCTATGAACTCAGTCATGGCCTGACTTTCGATTCCGCCGCCCAAAAGCTCGTCTAGGCTCTTGGAACCCGTGGAGCACTTGAGCATGTTTTGCCTCTTTTTCCACAGTTCCTCAGCCGTGATAAAGTCGACGAAAGCCGATTTTCTGGCTGCCGCAACAATGTTAAGGACCGTGTTGAAACCTATCCCCGTCTTTTCCGCTATCTCTCTAGGCGGAGTCACGGCAATGGCTTCAATAGTGGTTAATCCAGCAGAGTTGAGTTTACGGGACATGGCGGGTCCAACGCCGTCAAGAGCTGCTAAATCGCCGTTTGCCATCTTATTTTCACCTTTTACAGATTGATTTATCCATGCGTTGCGTTTGATACCGCATCAGCTGCGTGTTGGTTTTAAAGCCTGTGATCCAACGTATAGCTGTGAAGAGGAGAGAGGACGGTGGAAGTAATTGTTTTAATCTCGAAACACATACCTTATCGCGGTTTCCATGGTGTTGAATAAGAAGTACGTTGAGAATCCTTTGATCTGGCGTGAAACTGTGGAGGCTCGGCTTTACCAGCAGGCTATAACGGAAAAAGCTTGTGAGAAAAACACTATGGTCATATTGTCCACCGCTCTTGGTAAAACCGTGATCTCTGCTTTGGTTGCAGCTCACTTCCTCTACAACCACTGGGACATGAAGATTCTGGTCATGGCTCCCATCAAGCCCCTAGTTTTGCAACACAAGGACACCTTCAGCAAGTTTCTAAAAATCAAAGCTGAAGACATGGTTGTCCTCACGGGCAAGGTACCTCCCAGCTACAGAAAATATCTTTGGGAAGGAGATGCCAAGGTTTTCTTTGCTACCCCTCAAGTTGTAAGGAATGATCTAGAAAGTAGAATGCTCTCCCTCGAAAACTTCAGTTTCATAGTGTTTGACGAGTGCCATCGGGCTCGAAAGAACTACGCTTACACCCTCGTGGCAAAGAAGTATGCGGAGCAGGCTTGTTGGCCCATCATCATGGCAACAACCGCTAGTCCAGGATCCAACCAGAAGAACATCAATCAAACGTGTAGCGACCTTTACATAGAACAGATAGAGTTTCGAACAGAGGAGAACCCGGATGTAACACCCTACATTTATCGAGTGGACGTGGAATGGAAGGAAGTAGACCTTCCTGAAGAATACAAGGAAATGGGAGAGATCCTAAGAAAAATTCTTTGGGAGAGGCTTAGAAGGCTTCAGTCCCTTGGCGTAGTTAGAAAATATTTGAAGTACGTGACTCGCAGAGACCTTTTACAAGCGGGGGAAAACCTTAGAAAGCGGTTGGAGGAAGTCTCAGAGGCGAGGAAAGGCCCTCTTTACGGCGCAATTATGCTTCAAGCAGCCTCGCTGACAACCTTTCACGCCCTAGCACTCCTGGAAACCCAAGGAACCTACTCCTTAAGTCGGTTTCTCGAAAAGGTGGAAAGACAATGCCACCAAAAGAAAAGTTACAAAAATATCGTCAACGACCCGCAATACCATCTGCTAAGAAACTATCTCACCAAAATTGGCGGCTTGAACCACCCAAAAGTCCTTGCACTCAAAGAAGAAGTTGGACAGCACCTGAGGAGCAACCCTTCCACGCGCATTCTGGTTTTTACACAATACAGAGACACAGCAACCCACCTAGTCAACGAGCTGGAGACCTTGAACGGCGTATACGTGAAACGTTTTGTGGGGCAAGCCAGCAAAGAAAATGACCCGGGCCTCAGTCAAGACGAGCAAGCCCAGATACTGCATGATTTTAGAGAAGGCAAATTGAATATTTTGGTGGCCACCAGCATAGCTGAAGAAGGCTTAGACATTTCCCGCTGTCGATCTTGTTGTCTTTTACGAGCCTATCCCCAGCGAAATACGCTTTATTCAACGCAAAGGAAGAACGGGAAGAAAAAACATCGGAAAAACCGTGATATTGGCAGCCAAGGAAACCTACGACATCGCTTACCTCTACGCCAGCCAACGAAGGGTAGAGAAAATGAAAGGCATCGTAACAAGCCTTAACAAACGGCTAAAATCCCTTACGAGAATAGGAGTAAAACCGGCGTTTAACCATATACCAAAATCAGAGATAGCTGAAGAGAAACCTTTCATACCGCCTGCAAAAGCTGTAGAAAAGATCGAAGTTGAACTGGAAGAAGTCAAAGAGTTTACTAGAGAGGTTAATCGGGCAGCGAAGAACCTGTGGATGAAAGCAATGAAGGCAGGAGCAAAAGGTCTCCTCATAGAAGACCTCCTGGAAGAATCGATCCTAGAAGGCTATTCTCAAAACATCGTTAAGGCTGCCATAAACAACCTTGAAAAAGCTGATCAAATCTACAAATTTAGTTGGGATCGCATCGCCTCAGTAGCAAGTATGTCCAGCCTAAAAGAAAAAGAAGACAAAAATGTGTTCGAAGTGGAGGTTGAAAAGGTCTTACCGGGAAGAGCTGTGTGCATAGTCAACAAGAAGTGGAGAGCTAGACTTGTTCCAGAAGAATATGAAGGCCCTCCCAACCTGATAAAAAAGAACATGAGGTTCAAGGCTAGAGGCACCCTCTACCACGAAGGAAAAGCCCTCTGCATACAAGTGCGAAGAGTCACCGAAATTCTCTAGGCGCACGCGCGCATGTTAAAACTAAATCGCGCGCATTTTACTCACGGTTTCTCGTCTTTTTTAAATAGCCCTCTGCTTGTAGAAACTGTAGTAGCATCAGGTTTGGCGCGCGCGCAAGAAGCAACAGTCTACAGAATAGTCTTCAGAGAAAAGTGATTGGAAAAATCAAGACATATCAAAACAACAAAAAACAAGAATAAGGGTTCTTTCAATCGTTACGCAAAAGATTTTATTAGCCGAAGATACCGATTATTATTTGGTGTCTTTTTTCAGCGAGGTGTCTCAGGGGCAGCTTATGAGCTGAACCACGTGTGTGTGGTGTTTTAGCTTCTCCAAGGTGTGGGAGAAAGAGAGAGCATAGACTGACCTTCGCAGGGTGTTAGTCAAGTTTGAGTAAAAAAGGGGTGCACCTTGAATCTTAAGATCCTTAAGAGGAGGGCTGAGATGTTGGATGCGGTTAGTACGGGGCTTCATCCTTCTGCTGTTGTTGCTCAGTTGGCGGAGAAGTATGGGGTTACGGAGCGTGCTTTGTGGAGTGATTGGCAAAGGCGGGAGAAATGGGTTCCTGTGCTTTTGAGTTTGGAGAAGTATGCAGAGTTTGGTGAGATGATTGAGCAGAAGTTGGGTGCGGTTCAGAAGGCTGCGTGGAGCATCTATTTGAAGGCAAGTAACGATAGCGCGAGAGTAGGGGCTCTTAGAACTGTTCTTGATGCTTTGGAGATTCATAGGGATATTGTTCAAACGCGAGATGTTATAGATCGGCTGGGCAGGTTGGAGGAGGTGGCGCAGGAACAGAAGATGCATAGGGGGCATGGGAGGTCATTGCATTGAAAGCGTCGATCATTAAGAGGGTTGAGAAGCTTGAGGAGCAGTTAAAGCCGTCTGAGCCAAAACCGCCGCCCTTCGACTATGATCTTTTGATTGAAAGCGAGAGGGCGTACTTCAGTAAGGAGTTAACTCTCTTGCGCACTAAGGCGCGGGAGCTTGGTTACGGAGACAAGAACAACAAGGTTAGCTGGTTCGACTTGCGAGGTTGTGATCCGGTCTGGAACGAAGAGGTGAGAATGGAATGTTTAGAAGCCTTAAACGATGAAGAAATGCAGATCATCGAAACCTTTCATAAGATTGTGGAGAAAGGCTGTCGTTTGACCGCCATTTTGTCAGAAGACGAGAAAGCTATCGTTAAGAAGTATAACCATGTGGTTACGTTTTTCGGAAACAGCTTGATGATGAATGCTGCTGAAAAAGGCTGGTCTGAAGGTCACGCTAGAGAAGAGTTGGAAGAGCTAAGGGTTCTCTATGAGCAAATCATGGCTAAGCATGGAGAGAGGATCTATGAGTAACCTGGCGATTCTGAGGCGACTTAAGAAGCTGGAGAAAGTTTTCGCGGTGGAGCCCAGAGACGACTGGCTGGACATCGTAATGTGGACCGGATCAGACGGCGGAGTATTTGGACATGCGCATTGCCGTTTTTCTAGAAGTAGAAATCGAACTGAATGGATACCTTGCTCAGACGAAGAAGAAATCGAAATTATGCGTGGGCACTATGAAAAAGACAGTCATAGGCTCTATGGTAAAGGTCCTAGAGTGTCTTTTAGGGAGTATCTTGAGCGTTTCAGCTATCTTGGGTCTGAAGAACTGGGTGTTAAAAGAAAAGAGATTATTGAACGGTTGAAGGGTGAAATAGACGGAACCTGACTTGATTCCTCCTGCTGAGCTTGTTGATGTTGAGAGGCTTCGGGTGGATGGTGAGAATCCTAATCGGATGTCGGCTAGGCAGTTTAAAGCCTTGAAGAAGAGTGTTCAGCGTTGGGGTTTCATTGTACCGATCATAACGAATAAGGACTATTTAGTGGCTGATGGTGAACATCGCCTAAGAGCTGCACAGGACCTAGGCATGAAGCAGGTCAGTGTGGTTAGGCTGCCTGTGGATGATGTGGATCGCCGTTTGTTGAGGCAGGTTATGAATAAGATTCGTGGTGAAAATGATCTTTTTCTGGATGCGGAGGAATACTATCGGATTGTTTCTGAGGATTCTCGTGATCTGATTAGGGAATTGTTGAATGAGAGTGATCTTAGAATTGATAATTTGTTGAAGCTTCGGGAGCCATTTGAGTATAGTGATGAAGAGCTGAGGATCGTTGCGGAAAGGTTTGCGACAAGAGTTGAGAGTAGTAGGCTTGATAGAAGATGGGAAGAAGTTCATCTAGGAGAGCCGTTGACGCTGAAGTGTCATGTTGAGTTTTCTACTAGGGCTGAGGTTACGAAGAGAATCTTGGCTGTGTGTGAGGCTTTTGGGCTCGGTGTTGATGAGTCTCAGCATTTTATGGTTTTTGACGATTTTTCTCTTGATTTTTGCAGAGGCAACTTGATTTATCTTACTGGTGATTCAGGTGGAGGGAAGACCCTTCTTCTTAAGGCTTTCAAAGAGTTTTTCGGTGACGAAGCTTTACGGTTGAGTGATTTAGAGATAGATCCTGATGAAATCCTTGTTGAAGGTGTTGGAAGAGACGTAAAAGAAGCCATTGAAACCTTAAGTCTGTGCGGTTTGAACGATGCCTTTCTTTTTCTGCGTAAATATAAGGAGTTGAGTGATGGACAAAAATATCGTTACAAACTCGCCAAGCTGATGGATAGCAAAGAAAAGAGCGTTTGGATTATTGATGAGTTTTGTGCGACGCTTGACCGTGTTATGGCTTGTATTATTGCGTTTCTGATTCAGAGGGTCGCTAGGAAATATGGAAAGACTGTTGTAGTGGCGACGACGCATCGTGATCTTATAGAAGATTTTCAGCCAGACATCATAATTGAGAAGGGGTTCGAGAGAGACGTTGGGGTTACGAGGAATGATTTCTCTCCTAGGAGATGTAACATCTACAACGATATCTGCATAGAGAAAGCGAGCATTGAAGACTACAAGAAGTTGAGCCGTTTTCACTACAGAACTAAAGATGAAAACAAGTCTGAGAGTCTCAAGATAAGAGACTGCTACAAGCTTCTTTTTAATGATAGCTTAATTGGAGTTCTTGTTTATTCTCGTTCCTATCTTAATTTGAAGCCTAGAGATTTTGAGGCTAAGTCGGAGATGTTCAAAGGTAAGAGGGGTAAGAGGATCTATCTTAAGAAGTTGAAGACTAGAGAGTTAACGAGTGAATTGCATGAGTTTTTTATGCGTAAGGTGAGGGTTCCCCGGTTTCGGCATGGTAATAAACAAGAGGTTGAGTCGTTGATTAATGAAGAGGCTATTCTGTTGGCTTTGTTTTTGAGGGGTAAGAGGGATAGTTGGGTTCCTAGAATTGCGTTTCCTTCTTAGTTTTCCTCTTTTTTGCGCGTGCATAGACGATTTTTCCACATAGGGCACTTTTCAAGTTCTCAGAATGGTTTCAACTAGTCTTGATTTTGGATTTAAGGTATTGTGGGAATTCATGGATATAATCTTTGAACTCTCTAACTTCTGCATCGCTTTCAATGACTTGATTCAATATTCTGTTCTTATTTGGCACTTCATCTAATTCATATAACCAACTTTTTACTGGTTCCTTGAAGTGTCTATAATATTCTGTGGCCTTCTGGTCAAATTCGTTATAAATTAAACCAACGTTACCCTTGTATTTTTCCCATAGCTCTTTAATTCTATTTGGGTGTCTAGTTAAGTCAATAAGGTGAGCAAATTCGTGTGCAAATATTGCTGTGACAAACTTTGCTTCGATAACCTCAGGGAATAATAAGGAAATGAAAAAAGCAGCATGTTTTTCCTCAAATGGATCTGGAAACACTTCATTGAACACAAAAATCTCACGGTCTGGTAAGACTATTTTTCGCACGAAAGGAATAACATAAATCTTTGGTAGATAGTCTGATTTTGAAACGATTATTGGAGAACTTCTCAAGGCATCTTGATAACAGTTCTTGATTTTGCTTAGGACTTTTTTGAACCTAACAATTGAATCTTTGTCAAGATATAAAGAGTTAATCTCTATCAGCATTTGACACCTTCCCAATACCAGTTAGTTCTTTTGGTTTTGCTAAAAACGCTTGGGTTTGGGATATGATCCAAATATGCCGCGGTGGAAAACCCGCTCCTGCTGAGAGGCACAGTTGTCGTTGTTTTCTGAATTCCTCGCTTACCAACAACAACTCCGCGCTGCTTTCAGAACTCAGATAGACACGAGGGAGGGGGGGTATAGGGGGCTCTATAGAGAGAGGTATAGATGTATACATTTTTAATTAAATGTAGCTACATATAGTGATAAGGGGCTTTTTGAGAGGACGAGGACCGCCACCAGGGGCGAGATACTGCGACTTCAAAACGCTCATCAGCTTTCTACAGCTGTTCCGGAAAGCACCCTTAACCGTTTATCGCCTCTACCATGAATCCGGTCGAGGATGGGACCTCAAAAAAATCTATCGCTACCTCAGATACTCCGCTGACTTGAAACTCCTGGAAATTGACCATGTGGAAAAGATGCCCGGGCCTCTTCCAGCTAAATGGTGGCGACTCACGCAGCGAGGGCAGGATAGCGCATAAACTTCAGAATCCACGGATCAACCGCATAACTTTCCATACCTTGCGACATTGGGGTGCAACCATGGAATACCATCGAACCAAAGACATCCTACACGTCAAAGAGAGACTTGGACACAGAAACATAAACAGCACGTTGATCTACACGCACTTAGTGAACTTTGAAAGCGACGAATACCACACCGCAACATCTAAAAGTCTAGAGGAAGATGAAGAACTTCTCAAGGCAGGATTCGAATATGTCACGGAAAGAGAAGACGTCAAAATCTTCAGAAAGCGCAAATGAACTTAAAGTTGTAAGACACGACAAGAAAGCTGGAGAGTTCGTAGTTAAACATCGCCAGACGGGAAACATTTCGCGTGTAGTGGATACTTTCGCCGAAATGTTTCCGATGTGGGCGGGTAGAATTCTGATAACCGCCGACAACGAAAAGTGGGCGCTAACAGCAACTAGAACAGCGACAGGCTTTGCCGCCTCAATTATCATGTCCCCCGCGGAAGCCGGAATAGAGGGCGTCGTGCCGCCGGATAAAACTCCAGATGGACGCGTCGGAGCATTGATTCAGATCTATCATATGACACGGAGGGAATTGAAGGCCCAGATGGGCTTGAGGCTGGGTCAGTGTGTCATGACGTGCCCCACGACGGCTGCCTTTGACGCGCTGCCCAAGGCGAAGAGAAGGTTGAAGGTGGGTCGTAGCCTTCGTCTGTTTGGCGATGGCTTTCAGAAGAGGGATGTGGTTGAAGGGAGGAAGGTTTGGCGCATCCCTGTCATGGAGGGAGAATTTACAGTGGAGGACAGCTTTGGCGTTGTGAAAGCGGTTGCTGGCGGAAACTTTCTGATTCTAGCGGAGAGTCAAAAGGCGGGTCTTGAGGCTTCTGAGGAGGCAGTGAACGCTATCTCCCAGAGCACCAGAGGAGTCATCCTGCCGTTTCCAGGTGGCATCTGCAGATCAGGTTCCAAATCGGGCTCCATGAAGTATAAGCTCAAGGCTTCCACAAACCACCCGTTCTGTCCAAAACTTAAAAAAATCGTGCCGGATTCGCAGGTTCCGGAAAACGTGAACAGCGTGTACGAGATCGTTATAAACGGCTTGAACTCCAAAGTCGTGGAAAAAGCTATGGCTGAGGGGATAAAAGCGACGGTGAAAACTCCAGGGGTTGTTAAGATCTCGGCGGGAAACTACGGCGGTAAGCTCGGTCCTTTTCGAGCATACCTAAAAGAGGTGTTACAGCTACAATAGCTGGTGCACGTGTGCGGTTGATCGTTGCC
>JAOUJL010000216.1 GCA_029883255.1 Candidatus Bathyarchaeota archaeon
AATCAAAAAAGCCATAGAAGGGCTCGCAAAATAGGAAGATACACACGCATCGAATATGCATGCATTATTCCCAAACCCAAACGTGAGGGTATGTATAGGATAATGTTTTTATTGTATTCGTGATTTGTAGAGTGTAAATTCTCATGATAAAATGAGGGATGAATATTGCACAAGCTACTACTGGATATTCCCACGCGACTAGATACTGAGAGACTTACTATTCGGAAATACACTGAGAATGATGGACGAGAACTCTACTCGTTACTCGAAAGAAACAACAACCGAGAATTTCTTAGAGAAAACGTGGAGGAGGTATCATCCATCAAAACTGAAAGAGAAGCTGAGATAGAAGTTCGGAAGCATTCAGCTGAATGGTTTGCTCGGGACAGATTTGTAATGGGCGTTTGGCTGAAAAGTGAGAACAAATATGTTGGAGAGATATGGATAGAACCTAAGAAATGGGAAGTTCCATCATTTGAGATTGGATGGTTTCTGGACCAAGGCTATCAAAGAAGAGGTATTGCGACAGAAGCTGCTCGACGCTCATTAGGATTCCTTTTCAACGATCTCAATGCTCACAAGGTCATCGTAATTACACGTGACACCAACCCTAGGAGCAAGAAGTTAGCAGAAAGGTTGGGGTTTCGAAGAGAAGGACATTTTAGGGAATCTAGAATCGAAAATGGCAAGCGATATGGTTTGCTATATTATGGGATGCTGAGAACTGAATTCTCTTCCGTATAGGTATCTGTGTGTGCATGAGAAGGTAGTATTATTCGAGCTCCGGTTAGAACTGCCTATGCTGGTGATATCTCCAGCAAATCCTATTCTTCTTCAACTTTGGCTATGCATGCATGCAATAGATAGAGACCCCAACGTTTGTTCCACTATTGCCAAAGGAAAAACGGCTCATCGAAAAAATATAAATGATTAAACCTG
Organism: Candidatus Bathyarchaeota archaeon; assembly: GCA_029883255.1. The sequence continues at coordinate 940 of JAOUJL010000216.1, forward strand.
ACTTTGAGAGTTTGGCGAGAACGGTGGAACAGAAGCTCTTCGGCACTTCAGGAATTCGTGGCGTCGCTAACGTGGATTTAACCCCCACCTTAGCTGTGAACGTCGGCTTGGCGGTGGCAACATACACCAACTCCGGAAGAATTGTAGTAGGCCACGACACCCGCGTTTCCTCTCCCTTTTTGGAACACTCTCTCATCTCAGGACTCTTAGCAGGAGGGTCAACCGTTCATAGGGTAGGATTAACCCCCACTCCAGTGTTAGCCTTCATCACCAAAGAAACCAAGGCAGACGCAGGGGTTATGATCACCGCCTCCCATAACCCACCTGAATACAACGGAATCAAGCTTTTTAACCGGGACAGCATGGCGTACGACGAGAAACAACAAAACCAGATTGAAAGCATTATAGCTAACAAGCGCTTCAAAAGAGCCCTTTGGCAAAACATTGGAACCCCAACTTTTCTAGACGAAACTAACCGTTACATAGAAGCCGTTTGTAAAACCGTGAAACTTGAAAGGAAATGGCGAATTGTGCTTGATCCAGGTTGCGGAGCTGCCTGCCAAATTGCGCCAAGAATCTTTCGTATGCTGGGATGCAAAGTGACAACTATGAACGCTCAACCTGACGGTTTCTTTCCCGCCAGAAGCCCAGCACCAGAAGCGGAGTCTCTACAACCGCTGTGTCGAATAGTAAAGCAATTGGATGCTGACATCGGAATTGCTTACGATGGAGATGGAGACAGAATGGTAGCCGTCGATGAGAATGGAGCATTGGCTCCTCTTGACCAAATTTTAGCGGCGTATGCTTCTCACATGGTGAAGAAGCATAGGGGCGGAACGGTGGTTACTACGGTGGAAGCATCCATGTGTTTTGAAAAAATGGTAGAGTCACATAACGGAAAAGTTGTGAGGACGAAAGTTGGTGACGTGGATGTTGTGGCTGCTATAAAGCAGCATGCAGCGATTTTTGGTGGCGAACCATGTGGCGCTTGGATTCATCCTCAACACCATTTTTGCCCAGACGGCATCTTATCTTCTGTTCTTTTGCTCAAAACGTTAGAGGAAGAGTGTGAGACTTTGTCTTCATTTGTGTCTGAAGCTCCTCAATACCATGTGTTAAGGAAAAACGTAGTATGCGCCAACGAGATCAAATCCATGGTTATGGAGAAAATTGCGAAACTCTTGCCATCCCTTTTTCCCGAAATCAAAGAAAAATCGACAATCAATGGGATTTGTTTAACTTTAAGACAGGGACGGATTTTGATAAGACCATCAGGCACAGAACCTTTAGTTCGCCTCACTGCACAAGCAGAATCAATAAAGGAAGCAGAAGAGATTATGCGCCAGTGCGTGAAGCCAGCCAAGAGGATAGTTAGGGAGATGATCTAATGAAAGCCGTTGTTTTAGCTGCAGGCGAGGGAATTCGACTCCGCCCGCTCACTTCTACTCGACCCAAACATCTTATCCCCGTCGGCGGCAAACCTCTTTTAGAACACCTCCTTTCATCAATAAAAGTTGCCGGTGTGGATGAAGCGTTAATCGTCGTCTACTACATGGCTGATCGAATTCGGCAATTCTTTGGTGACGGCTCAAAATTTGGAATGAAGCTTGAATACGCGCTACAAGCTGGAGTGCGAGGCACTGCAGATGCAACTGGTCTCGCAAAGGACTACGTAAAAGAGGATTTCTTGTTAGTCTACGGCGATCTCTTCATCACACCCGACGTTATTAAACGAGTTGTTCGTTCTCATGAGAAAGAGAAGCCCGCTACAACCATGGCGGTAGCCCCTGTTAAGCATCCTGAACAATATGGCATAGTCAAACTTGAAGGCTCCTACATAACTGACATTGTCGAAAAGCCTAGTCCAGCAAAGGCGCCAACCAATCTGGCAAACGCTGGTATTTATGTTCTCTCAACTGAAATCTTCGAAAAGATAGGGCAGACAGGTCCATCCTCGCGTAGCGAACGGGAGATAACCGATTCGCTTCGTCTTTTTATACAAGAGAAACAGTCGGTGCTTGCTGTTCAGGTTTCTAGTGAAGAATGGCTCGACGTTGGAAGGCCTTGGGATTTACTCGAGGCAAATAGACGAGCCCTCAACCGAATGGAGCCTATAAATAACGGTCAAATCGAAGACGGCGCGCATCTTATCGGTCT
>JAOUJL010000028.1 GCA_029883255.1 Candidatus Bathyarchaeota archaeon
AACCCGGGTCCAGATGGGTGGAGAGTCAGAGAAAGTGATATCGTCGGCAAATATACAGGGGTTAAAGTGCCGTTGCTGGGTCATATCGCCCTGTTTTTTGAGCCTCTCCAAGTAAAAGTTGCCTTCATTTTGTTGTGGATCATTCTTCTAATAATCCTAGAGTTGATTCCTCTATTTAGAGAGAAGGTTGAGGAAAGACAAACTGAAACCAAGCTTCAATAAACAGATTGCCTAGACCGGAGATATCCCCCGAAGTCCTTACTATTAGTTGGCTTTTCTCTATATTGATATACCCTGTGAAGTAAAGCCAGATCTAACAGATAAATGTTATTCTATAATCATGCACGCATTTGATGAGTGATTAACTAAACGCGTAGTAAGTCTTCAATCATTTTTGGCAATACTCAGCTTCAAATGAGAACATTTCGATTCTTTTGCATAAATATTCATTTAGATCTCCCAGAAGTTCTTTCAATTGTGAGATGATGTTATCAATATTTTTAACTGAAATGCTTTGGCGTGCATGCATGCACTCTTGTTTTTGAAAAGAAGTCCTAGACGACACTAAGAAAGAAACAAGGTAGATTGAGTGAGGTTTTTTGGGTTGTTTACTCCTGCCTTTTTGGTAAAAAGTTGGGGTCTGTTTCCCTTAATACTTCTCTATCTTCTTGACGGGGCTTTTGTGAAGGTTTCTATAGGCGTAAACATTTTCTTGACGTAGGACTGCCACGATGGCTGAGAATAAACGTCCAACATTGAAGTTGGGATGCCTGTTCCTGCAAAAGAAGTCTTCAAACCCCAACCGAGATAACTTGCCACTTCGTATGGGTTGAAATGATAGTTCAAGATTAGGTGATTGGTTCTAAAGTGCCGCAAGCTACGCGGGTGAATCGTTGGATAAAAGATCTTAAGGTTTCTCTTCACGATATTCTGTAATGTCATTCGTGTCATGTCTAACCTTAGCCCATGATTCCAGCTCCATGCGGGAGTTCGTTTGTGTTTCTCAGCTTGTTTCCGAATGAAATGCAAAAGATCCAGAACCCACGGCTCATACTTGGTGGAACACGGAAGGGCAACCGTCTTCCACACTACCTTAGGTTCTTCTCCCTCATTTTTTGGCTTCTTAAACCGCTTTGCCACTAGACTTCTTATAAGCAAAACTTTCTCTTTCTTTCCTTTAATCTTGTAGTCCGTAAAGCTGCAATGCATAGCTCTGCCATAAGGTTTTGAAGCTTGATGTTCCAGCTCCCATGGCGTAATTTTTGTGATCACTTCGCTACATCTGAAGGCTCCGAGATAAAGCAACTTGATGATCGCTGCTTCCTCAAAATCTTTTAAAGTGTTTACTGTTTCTCGGAACTCTGACAGACTTGGAACCTCAGACTCCTGAATCTGCAAATCCTCAAACATTGTCTCTATCCTGTTCAAACTACCTGACCATACATATTGCGAACAGGTTAGATAGCTTTTTGCCAATTCGGAGAATTATGGCAAAAAACAATGGTTCTGACGGGAAAACTCGCCTCTAAGCGCCTTATTCCGCTATGGTACTTAATTATTTATAATGGCGCATCTAATAGAAAGACGTTCCAAAATACTTAGACTGTAGAACTCGTTTTTCTTTAAACTCTTCTTTGATCTCTCTATAGAAGACAACAAAGTAAAATGGATCCCTGTAGTCTACAATCTACTTAGGAGCGCGCGCTGGCGGCAGGCGATGCGAGGATAGCGATACAGACCTTGAGGAGTGCTGCCTGTAATGCTGAGCGCACCGGTAAAGATGAGATTACAGAGAGAGATGTGGAAGAAGGTTATGAGGCAATAAGTGAGATAAAGAAGAATTATGAGATGGAAAGGTTGACGCCACATCATAGGTTGATTGTTAGGATTCTTAAGCAACGCAAGCAAATCTCTTCATCCGATTTTTACGAAATCTACAAACGGCTTGCTAAGAAACAAGAACTTACTGCCAAGTCCCGTAGGAGTTTCAACAACTACATCCGCGATCGCGCGCGCGCCGTGGTCAAGATGCAGAGACATTGGTATAGGAGTGGATTTCGCTCCTGCTTTAACCATTTCTTTGATGTAAGCTAAACCAGCATACGCGCGCGCATGTGACTGTGGCACAACAGTCACACAACCTTAAAAGCACGTGCATTCGCATAGACTTTTGGTGGTTAAATGCCGGAAAAAGAAAAAACCAAGATGAAGAAGTCTGAGAAAAATTGTGTATATGTCTGTGATGTCTGCGGTTGCGAAATAGTGTGTACAACAGCGGGTAGAGGTCCTCTCGTCTGCTGCGATGAAATAATGTATTGCTGCTAGTTTCTTGGTGCGCACGCTTAGGAATCCATTCCTAACCTCTTTATAAACGGCTTGGAAACGAATTCCGAAGACCCCTAACCTTCCCTCTTTTTTGTAAAAGCATGCATTCATGCCAAAGCATTTTACAAGGTAGGTGATTCAGGAAAAACAGGGTGGCCAGTAGTAGTCCATTAACCGTTGGTTGGTTGGGTTAAAATTTAACCCCAAACCCAAAAATGATTGTTGAACATTGAGGTAAATCCCATTGAAAACTTTTTAACTAATTGAATGGACTACAGCTAAAATCGTGATGATATGAAGCAAGAGAATGGGCGAAGTGTTTTTCTTGGTCCTTTCGTTATTCTGATCATTAGCTACTTCATTTATTTCATTCGATATCCAATGTGGCAATACTTTACAGCAATAGAACCGATATTCGTTATGTTGATTCTATCTTATCTCACTGTCTTAATTGTAGCTATATTTCTGTTGAAGAAAGACTTGAAAAAGTCCCTTTCAAAGGTCTTTAAAAATGGTAGCCATTCAATGATTATTGTCGGAATATTTTTTGCTCTAATATATCTTGGACTATGGTATCTAATCAGTTTTCTTCTTGGAAGTAAATTTGAATTTACATCTTCGACAATTCTGAGGGATTACGAAACTTACACTTTTTATTCTCTTCCGCTTGCATTCACCCTCTATCTTGGATTCTCAGTCTTTGGAGCGTTTGCAGAAGAGGTTGCCTACAGAGGTTATGTCCAGACACGGATTTCATCAAGGTTTGGCTACGTTGTAGGTATTATTGTCGCTACGTTGTTTTTCTCTTTAGAGCACATCCACATTTTTCAGACAAGTTGGATTTTGAAATTCTTTGAAACACAGTTTCTGCATGTACTACTTTTCGGCATCTTTGTCGGCTATCTTTTTTTCAAGAGCAAGAACAACATTTGGAGTGTTTTTTCATTTCATGCTCTATTGAATGTTTTCAGTGTTTCTGTTCCGATTGTAGTGACTCCAACATTCGAGTTTGCTTATCATATTGCAGAAACAGCGAGTTTCATAACAATAATCCTGCTTCTCCATTTTTTACCCTCAAAAAAGTAGCCAAAGAAAATAATTAATTATTAATGCACGCGCATTACGAGGGGTAAGTTTTCTTTGTTTTTTTACCCCTCACTCTATTTACGTTCTATCCATCCTTCCTTAATCCTATTCCATTAATACCCATTAGATGGTACCCAAATCTGGTATACAGGTATAGATCCGTCCATTACCCGTTAACCGTTGTCCAAGTTGGTTGGTTGGGTTAAAATTTATCCCCAACCAACCAACCTGGGTACATCTACCCCACTTCTTACACCACTATAACCCTACAATTACACAACAACTCCCTGTAATATTCTCTCAACTCAACTAAACAATGTATACTATATACCTAGAGACTACATTGTTTACCTCAGGCCCGAAGTAAACAATGTATACTCTCTTGAATTCCTATAGAGACTACATTGTTCATGTTGTGCACTCCCCTAACTTACTGCACAACGCAAGGGGATTGTAATTTCTGGAGAAAATAAAGAGAGAATATAATCTATTTAAGGAACAAACCTTTTTTGTTAAGAAATCTTGACTAAAAATATTTGTTTGGATATTGTAATAGTCAAGAAACCTTTACAAAAACGCCTAAATAACACAGAAACCCCTAGTATTATACTGGGAATATACGCAGAAGCATTGTGGAAGATGCTTTACAAGAGTTTAGGCGGCAAGAGAAGAATCCTAACGGCAGCCCTACTCTCGACGCTGCTGACTGCAGCGTTAGCTGGGGCCTTACTTGTTAACTTGGCAGCAGCAAATTTTATGTTGCCACCTGAAATTCCTCCCCTCGCAATCACGATTCAGCTTCCAGAAAACAAAGTCTACGCTGAAAACAGCATTCCCATAGCCTTCACGATACAAAGGTCGTATCAGGTAACCAGAGAAACATACAATTACAGTTTGTACATGTTTGATGAGCCCGACTTGTACACGTGCTTCTTGGATGGCAAGGAGATGATTCTTACGCCGAACCAGGTTTCTGCTGAAACGGACTATTACTTGTGCAAGAGGACTTTGTCAGGATTGTCCGAAGGGACCCATAGCCTGGTTATTTTTGTTCACTACACTTACCGTTTCACTATCTGGAGTAACACGGAGCTCCGCCATACCTCTGGCTACTCTGGCACAGCCTTCACCGTAAACGCAGCTGCACCCCGCGTGTCAGTTCTGTCGCCTAAGCGGGCTAAAACCTACAACACAACCACGCTGCCCTTGAACTTCACCGTTTCCGAGCCCGCTGCTTGGTTGGGCTACAGCCTAGACGGCGAAACACCAGTCACTATCACAGGAAACACCACTCTCTCCGGCCTCTCAAACGGAACACACACCATAGTAGTCCAAGCGGAAGACACTGCGGGCTCCACAGGAGCATCCACGCCAATCACGTTCAAAGTGAAAACTCAAGATACACAACCTCAACAAACAGAATCGTCGGAAACCGGACCTCAACCTTCAGAGCCTTTCCCAACAACATGGATTGCAGCCGCAATAGTGATAATAGCCGTGGTTGGAGTAGCCCTATTGATCTATTTCACAAAGATCAGGAAAACAACAGGAGGAGAAAACGTAACGCCTGAGGGAGTGATGTGAAAGCGAGTAAGATTCTCTTTCTAGTTTTTATCATCGTAACGTCTTTGCAAGTAGTCAATACCCAACCAGTTAGAGCGAATCCCCAGACAATAATTGTTCCTGATGATTATCTCACTATAGGATGGGCTATTGGCAATGCTTCTGAAGGCGATATCATATTCGTGAAGAAAGGAACATATGAGGGACCCATAAATGAAACATTAATAATAGATAAGACAATCTCGCTCATAGGCGAAGAAACTACAACATTAAACTTACATCCACTCTTACTAAATGCAACCCTCTTTGGTCAACCTTATCTGACATATGACACATCAATTATTGTTGAATCCAATAACGTTACAATCTCAGGTTTCACAGTTAAAACCCCGTCCATACATGCAGGTGCAGGCATCTCTGTAATCGGGGATGGAATCCACATCATCAATTGCATCATAACACCGAGTGTGTCGTTAAAAGGTTCTTATTCAACCATCTTAGAAACATTTTTGATTAGCGACCTAATGGTAAAAGGTTCAAACCAGACCATTGCCCAAAGTACAATTTTCAATTATATGGAAATAACCAGTTCTCACAACAACATAATCGGAAACGACATCGGTAACGAAATACTCTTGAAGGGGTCATACAACTTGATTTCTGGTAATTCCTTTAATATGATTCTCTTAGAGCATTCAGATTCAAACGAAATATACAATAACACATGTAGTTGTATTTGGGTGGGTTTTTACGGTCACACTTGCTCAAATAACATCATTTCTGGTAACATCTTGGATGGAGGGTATATTTGGGGCATCTTGATGGGCGATGGTTCATATAATGTTTTTTACGACAACTATATCTCAAATTATGGTGGAAGTCACGACGGTTATGGTGTGGCGATTGGTGGTACTCATTCTGTGGCAGAGAATAACACTTTTTATCATAACACATTTGTAAATAACAACAAAAATGTTGGATATAACTGGGACTTAGAGGGAACTGGAAATTTCTGGGATAACGGTATTGAGGGCAACTACTGGGACGATTATAATGGAACAGACGCAAATGGGGATGGCATAGGAGATACACCTTACGTGATAGACGCTAATAATCAGGACAACTATCCACTTATGGAACCCGTTGTAATTCCAACCATCGTAATTCCAGAGTTCCCTGTTGAAGAGAACCCAAAAACATCACCCACCGATCCTTCACCGACATCGCCGACATCGCAGCCATCGCCAAGTCCAACGTTTATTGCAATGCCTGAAGAATACATTAATTACACAATTTCTCGTGTCAATGGAAGCCTTTGGGCAGAGGTTGACGGAACATATCCCTTGTATGTCTCGTATGAAAAATCTGGATTTGATGATGTATCTAAATTGAATGACACCTCACTTTTGGTTGCTTCCGACGAATTACCAATGGTTTATCCAACTCCTCCAGGCACAACAAACATCTCTGTAAAAATGAATGAAACAGAACTCAATTGGAGTAATTATACTGAAACCCGTCCCGAAGCCACACATCACACAGCCATTGGTGATTGGCCCATGATTTATTGCACAATCCACCCTGTTCCAGACCACTTTATACTAAAAATCCATTATGAACACCCTATTGTTTTGATAAATGGAAGCTACACGTTTCTATACGACCTCAACATAAGTCCTTACCTATCGTCTTGGTGTAACAAATCCACGGCGTACTTCAACATACGCATGGAAACAAAATACGAGGACTTTCATGTTTATACCACGGGATCCGAAGCATGGAACCCAGTTAACTATACACTCACAAAGGAGAATACAGCAGGAATAGTAAGCATCAAAATCATATCTGAGTATAATAAACCACTTCTAGGCGATTTAGCAGTAACATTTATAGATGCCAAAGCAAGTTCTCCAATAGAATACAGCTATGCAATAATAGCTATAATAGGAGCAGCAATAGCAGCTGTAGCGGGATATCAATTCTTAAAACGAATAGACATGCATTTTAATGATAGACATGTGCGCGCACGGTGTGCTGCAGTGAAAACCTTCGCTGCGGTCTCGGTGCTCCTATTCTCGATTGTAGCTGGAACACTGCTCATCGGCTTTGGAACAGCGAATCCCGTACCTCCTACTTCGACAATCTCAGTTACATCGCCACAGAAAAACAAGGTATACACTGTAGACAATGTTTCCCTGACGTTCAGTGTTACGACTCATATATATGTTAGTCCTTCTGATCCCATTGGCAAACCATTGATCAAATACTATTTAGACGGAAAACTACATGGACAATTCGAGTCAGACCGCGCGCTCGAGAATTTTTCGGTCACTCTGACGGGTCTATCTGATGGATTACACTGGGTAGAAGTCACTAAAACTGCCCACTGGAATGTTATTATGATAGGGAACTATACGGAAACCAGTTCCTCTGGTAGGATCGGCTTTACAGTAGACACCACTCACCCACGCATCTCAATTCTGGCACCGCAGGATCATCAAGCGTACGACGCAACTGATATTCAATTGAACTTCGTAGTAAGTGAACCTGCAAGATGGATTAGCTACAGCCTAGACCAGCAGGTGAGCGTGCACATCACTGGAAACACGACCTTGACTGGATTATCAGACGGAGGGCATAGTCTAATAGTCTATGCAAGGGATAATGCTGGAAACCTAGGAGTTTCTGAAATTTTCTTCAGCATAAACACTCAACAATCACAGCGCGCGCGCGCAACCTCAACCGTCAGAGTCTTTCCCAACAACATTGGTTGCCATCGCCATAGTCGTGTCAGCTGCAATAGTCTCCTTTGGACTGGTAGCTTACTTCCTAAGTCGCAAGGGGAAGAGGAGTGAAGCGTGAAAAGAGCATTTGCCGTAGCAATAATCTTGGCGCTGCTAATCACAGCATTAGCTGGAATACTTCTCGTAAGGACTGGATTGGCAAATCCAGTCCCGTGGTGGGACCCAGCGAGACTTTATTTGCCTACTCCAAACCCAGCCAACATTGATGTTCAGAGTCCACAAGGTAACACTTCGTATAAAGGAAACAACGTACTCCTACGGGTCTCAGTGACCAATCTGGCAGACATACGCCGGATTTACTGTTACTTGGACGGACGGCAAATCACTGCTTCTCCAGTAGGCTTTTTCACCTTGTTTTTGACTGACTTGTCTGAGGGACCCCACACGATAAAAGTCTCCGTATCCAACCAGAAAGTACAAGAACTTACAGGTTATTACTCTGACTTTTCAGAAGGACATACTAGGTTAGTCAGGAAATCTGAAATAGTGTATAGCGCGGTGGTGTGGAGTCATTCTGAAGTTAGCTTCACCGTTGACAATACTTCTCCGCAGATTTTGGTGTTGTCGCCTCTGGAACAAACGTATGGCACTGAGGCTCTTTTGGACTTTGAAGTGGACGAGTCGACTTCTAGGGTTGCGTACAGTTTGGATGGGCGAGAGAACGTGACGGTTGCTGGGAGCACGTTGTTGTCTGGCTTGTCTGAAGGAGGGCATTCAGTAACGGTTTACGCTTGGGACACTGCGGGCAACGTCGGAGCATCTGAAACAATCACCTTCACCGTGGCAGTGGCAGAGCCATTCCCAACAACATGGATTGTAGCCGCCATAGTATTAATAGCCGTAGTTGGAGCAGCCCTTCTGGTCTACTTCAGAAGAATAAAGAAAAACAAGAGAGAATTGGGTGAGCTTCAATGAACAAGAAGTTCGTTTTTAGCGAACCTTAAATTAATTTATTGTTTATGATTGATTATGGAATAAGATGAATAACCTAGTGCAGCATAGGGGACAAAACTTTGAAGTTTAACTGGACAATATTCACGGTTGCTCTTATATTCTCTTTCGTTGTTGGTGCTCTTTCACACGGGATGTTTTATCTGGGACAGCTTCATTTAAGTCCACAGATGTTTGACTGGCTATGGTCTTTAATCGGAGTGGGCAGTTTCATCATCAGTCCCTTGTTACTTTTTACCTCTTTTTACCTCATGGGAAGAAACATAGACCTCGCATCCGATTTTCTACCAGTGGTTTTGCCTCTTTTCTTAGGAAGTTGGGCTGGTCAGCTTATTGGCGGCTTAGGAATACTTTGGTATATTTCTCTTTCCCTAGGTTGGGAATATGCACCGTCTACCCTCTTGTCTACCCTCTTGCGGGTTCTCTGGGCTGGCTTTACTATAGCATTTTCATTCGAGTTTTTCGTTGGGTTTACCGCTCTCGCTACGGCTTACATCGTGAAAAAACGTTAAGATACAAGTAAGCAGGTTTTGGGTTTGGGGTTAAAATTTAACCCAACCAACCAACCTACCGCCTAGAGCCCCTAATGTATAATGAGGGGCTGATTATATTTCCCCACCCACCACCCCCCACCGACCGCTCGCTCCACAAGCTCCGCTCGCCTGCCCTAGACTGCAAGTGTGCAGACTATACGCGCGTATGATAAATTAAGACATAAACAAAGTTGCGCGCGCGCATAACATTTTAGGGCATGCATGCATAGGGGTCAGAGAATTGTGTGAATTTGGGTAAGAATTAAGAAGGCTGATGCTTATTCTTGAAGAGGAGATGACGATATGGTGAAATCTGAAGTTAGGATGATTGGTTATTGTGGGTATAACTGCCATCTCTGTGCCGCTCGGTCAGACGACATCAATGTCAGAAGGAAGCTGGTTGATGCGTGGCGAAAATACCTTGGTCACCAGTATTATACAGCAGAAAATGTTGCCTGTGAAGGATGCAAGAGTGAAGGTAATAAGATCGCGGATAAGCAATGCGAAGCGCGACCTTGCGCACGAGAGAAAGGCTTAGAGAGCTGTGCTCAATGCGATGAATTCCCATGCAAGAAAATGAGCAAGCTCATGGGGACTACCACAGGGCTACTAACATTTCTAGCCCCCAAGTTGAAGGATATTACAGAAGAGGAATTCAACCTCTGCGTTCAACAATGGAACAGCATGCCTAACCTAGTAAAAAAACTTGTTGAAGAAGGAAAACTGCCACCATTCATACTTGACAGAATATAGGTGACTACCTTAGCGCACGCGTCTTTCTACATAGAGCCCCAAGCGAAAAGTGCGCACTTAACGACTTGGTGGTTCAAACTGTCTTTTTAGAACGGTTTGCAGTAGGATTTCGGGTATCCATTCGTAAAGAAAATCATGTTGCAGGAGTTCGAACTTGTTTTTTAGGTCTCTGTTTTCACGAATTTTGAACCATGCTCCCGCTTTATATCGAGATATTGAACTGATTACAAAAAGGAGAACGAAGCCTACTAGAATGCAATTTGATTTCGAGACACGGCCAGAAAGCGCACCTAATCTGTCGTATACATCAATTAAATGATCGAGCTTTATCGTAGGGGTCTTGGAATATTTTATTTTCTTGATTTTCTTTGAAATAGTTCCCGTCCCAGCCGCGTGGAAAAAGTATTCAATTCCATCGTTATCATCTATTGATAATAGACTGGATTGATCGACAAAATAGAAAGCATCCACAGCTCTTGGAAAGATACCAGATTTTTCTATCCTCACTGCAAAGTCAGTTGGATGAGATACTAATCTTATTCCATGCCCCCAATTTTGCCCATACTTTAGCCAAGTCCTCGTAAAGAAGTCAAAAAGATATATCATGGCGTAATGAAGCATCACAGGTTTAATGTCGTCATTCACTCTTGCGTAGCCATGCGCGCGCGCGCGCGCAGCGCTGTTCTTCCACGTAATGGACTTTACGTTTTCTTTGAGGCTGGACAGAGGGTCGTGATAAAATCAAAAGAATATAACCGAATAGTGAGAATTGGCATAAATGAGAAGCCAAACAATTTTCGAAGCAGAATCAGAGGGCATTACAGCGGAAACATTGAGGGAAGCGTTTTCAGAGAAAACGTAGGATGGGCACTCCTAGAGTCTCGCGGCAAGAAACCGCTCGAAACCTACAGAATCAAGAAAAACTACAAGAAAGAGAATTCAGGAGGCGCCTTGGAGTTAAAATTTAACCCAACCAACCAACTGCTTCTGATAGCTGACGCCTGAACAGAAAGCTGAGAGGCTGGCGTCAGCGTATGACAATTCAAGTAGTCAGAAAAAAGATTGGAAGTGGATAGGTGAAAAAATTCAGCTTGACTAAAAAAGATAGAAAGCAGGGCAGTGACCAAGCTGACTCAAGACTGATAGATGATAGGAGAGGGAATTATTCTAAGCGCTTAGAAAAAGTCGGTATAGTATAGGGAGTATAATATAGTATCGAGAGAATAGAAGAGACTTACTGATTCTTTGATTGTTTGTTTAAGAGATAATCTAACATTATATTCCAACATCCGAGAATCTACAGAAACTCTCTTATCTGAGTCAAAGGGTTATGCTGATATACTAGTACGCAAAGCTACAGAATACTTGTTAGCTTCTGGGAGATAGTCGCAATGAATGAAGAGATAAAAGAAGAACTTGAAGCAATTGAGAAGATGATTGAGGAAATAGAAGCTAAGATTGAGGAAATGGAAAGTAAGGATGAAATACAGAATGAACCCAATTGAGTCTATCATTTTCTCCCTTTTGAAATACATCTATGATGCATGCATGCACATGTTACGTAGCGTAGTGGTTGTTTAGGGAAGTTCGGTCATTCAATGTCCTTTATGGGTTAAACAGAATGGGTTAGGACTTAACAATTACCTCATTTTGGTTAGATTGTAGTGGCAATTTGGACATTCATAGAATGACCGTCTATGACCTTTATGCCTCTTTTCCCTCATTTCTGATTCACATATAGGACACTTCATTTTCGCATTTCCTCTCGCAAAACTTCGTTGAGCTCTTCGTCTAGTTTCTCCTTCTATTTAAGCTCTCTTTCTGCATGCATGCATAAAGGAAACATGGAGTAGGACTTTAGCAAAAGATAGTGTGGTTGGAGCGATAGAGAAAGAAATCGAGAAAGAACTACTACCTAAATTGAACCAAGCAGAGAAGCTTCTTGAGAAAAAAAGTCTGAAACCTCATTTAATGGATGTTCTGATAACTTCAAGTTATCTTATTGCTAGAATGATATTATCTATTTAGCTGTTTTTGTTTATCCTTCGCTGAACTTAACTAGAAGATTTTCTGGATTAGAAACTTACTGTTGTCCTTTAGAAATACGGTAAAGAAGAATAACGTCTTTGGAACCGCATTTTCGACAACAAAGATCTCCAGAGGATACAGAACCCAACTTGTCCAATGGACGAATAAAACCGCAAGTTTTACAT
>JAOUJL010000217.1 GCA_029883255.1 Candidatus Bathyarchaeota archaeon
ATATGTTACGATCATGCAAAACTATGCCTTTATAAAGTTTGCCCACGACCTTCTTTTAGCCCATTGCGTTTTTGTGTGAAAATGGCAACGGTTTTTCGGAACGTTTTTTATACTTTTCTTACATGACTAAAATAATGTCTTATGTGTAGGTTCCTATGTTTTGAAGGATCGTTGTAGTGGAGTGGACAGAAACTGATGACTAGAAGGAGCAAACGAGTTTACGTCAAGAGTTTTGGTTGCCCGACAAATATTGCTGATGGGGAATGCATTGTTGGTTGTCTTTCACGGGTCGGTTATGAAATTGTTGAAAACGTTGAGGCTGCAGACATCTTGATTTACAATACTTGTGCAGTGAAGTCTCCTACGGAAAACCGGATGATACACGTTTTGAGAAAAGTTTCGCAAGATAAACGGCTCATCATAACGGGCTGTTTGCCTCTGATAAATTTTGAGAGGTTGAAAGCTCAAGTCAAGTTTGATGGTATGTTAGGACCAGCTCCTGGTTCAGGAATCGTTGAAGCTGTAAATAAGGTAAGTCACGGACAAAATGTCGTTAAGTTGAAGTATAATTCGAAGCCAAGCCTTGATCTCCCCAAAACTCCCGTAAACGAAGCTGTTGGAATAGTTCCGATTAACTATGGTTGTTCGGGGTCTTGCTCTTATTGTTGTGTTCTCTTTGCGAGGGGACATTTGAGAAGTTATGCAACAATTGAGATCGTTAAAAGGGTGCAACGCGATCTTGCTTCCGGCGTTAATGAGATATGGCTGACTTCTCAAGACACAGCTTGTTATGGAAAAGACCTAGCAACTAGTCTCGTGGATTTACTTAGTGAAGTTTGCAAAATTAAAGAGAAGTTCTTTGTCCGCGTTGGAATGATGACACCGAATTGTGCGCTGGAATTGCTAGATGGCTTGATCGAGGCTTATAGGAATAAGAAGATTTTCAAGTTTTTGCATTTGCCTGTTCAGAGTGGAGACGATGAGGTTTTGAGGCTTATGAATCGTTTCTATTCTGTGGAGGATTTTAAGAAGGTTGTTTACAGCTTTAGAAAAGAGTTTTCCAAGATAACTGTGGCTACTGATGTTATCTGCGGCTTTCCGGGTGAAAGTCGAGATGCTTTTGAGCATACAGTGAAACTTGTTGAGGAAGTTCAGCCTGATATTGTCAATATCTCGAAGTTTTTCCCGAGACCAGGTACGCCTGCTGCAAAAATGAAACAGCTTCCACCTGAGAAAGTAAAGGCGAGAAGCAGAAGGATAGCTAAGGTTGCTAGAAAGGTTTCGTTTGAGAAAAACGAGGCTTGGAGGGGTTGGGAAGGAGAGATACTTATTGACGAGAAAGGGAAAAAACCGGCATCGTGGGTTGGGAGGAATTTTGCTTACAAGCCCGTAGTGGTTAGGTGCAATGAGTTTTTGCTTGGGAGGTTTGTGGATGTTAGGGTGGTTAAAGTTTTTCCGACTTATTTGGAGGCTGAGGTTATTTGATGTGGCGTGCGTGTGTGAGAGGTCTACGTATAGAGGAAAGGCGAGAGACAGAGACGAGTATATCTAGGTCCAGAAGAGGGGTCATGTGGATGTGTAGCAGTTTCTATGCCGATCTACCGTCGTCATACATGGTATAAAAGTCCCCTGACCTCTCTACCTTTTTGACTTTTTTAGATACATCTTCCAGCTCAAAGCCATAGTCTTAGGATGCGAAGCTTTAGCCTCGTCCAAACGAGTTATCGCCGCATTCTTTGGAGCTTCCAAAACAACGTCAGGAGTTGAATATGCCTCATCCGATATCTTTTTCATCACCTCGACAAACCTGTCCAACTCCTCCTTCTCAAAAGATTCAGTCGGCTCAATCATCAACGCCTCATCAACTATAAGAGGGAAGTACACTGTTGGCGCGTGCATGCCATAGTCCAAAATCCTCTTAGAAACGTTAAGCGCACCTATCCCAGTCTCTTTATACAGTTTCTTGGCACTAATGACACACTCATGTTTTCTTGGTCGGCCCCGGGCATAAGGAAGGCAAAACCCACGAATCTTCTCCAGCTTCTTCATAATATAGTTAGCATTCAGCACAGAAATCTCCGCCACTTCTTCAAGCCCCTCCGCACCTAAGCCAAGAATGTAAGCGAACGCCTTCAACAGAACCCCAACGTTTCCATAGAAGCCTCTGATTTTCCCAACGCTGTAGGGCTTATCATAGTCCAGACGATACCGTTTACCATCAAACACTATCCTCGGAATCGGCAGAAACTTTTCAAGCTCCTCAGACACTCCGATAGGCCCTGCTCCCGGACCTCCACCACCATGAGGAGTCCCAAAAGTTTTGTGTATATTCATGTGCACGATGTCGAATCCCATGTCCCCAGGTCTCACCTTCCCAAGAATCGCATTGAGATTCGCGCCGTCATAATACAGCAGTCCGCCAGCCTCATGAACAATCTTTGCGATTTCTTCAATGTTTTTCTCGAAAATCCCTAGTGTGTTCGGGTTTGTTAACATCAACCCTGCTGTACGTTCTGAAACAGCGGCTCTTAACGCTTCAAGATCGACACAACCATCCTCATCCGAAGGAACAACCACAATCTTGAACCCTGCCATAGCTCCACTCGCAGGATTCGTGCCATGCGCCGAATCAGGCACAATAAGTTCAGTTCTCTTTTCAGGCTCATCATTCAATTTGTGATAAGCCCGCATGATCAACGTACCCAAGAATTCTCCGTGAGCCCCAGCTGCTGGCTGCAAACTCACATCGTGTGTGCCAGTAATCTCTGCCAGCCATCTAGAGAGCCGATACATCGCTTCAAGCACGCCCTGAACCGTTCGTTCATCTTGATATGGATGAATCAAGGTTATAGAAGGCAGTTTAGCGAGGACTTCATCGATTTTCGGGTTATATTTCATGGTACAGCTTCCTAGCGGATAAAACCCCGAGTCAACACCAAAATTCATTTGAGACAAACGAACGTAGTGCCTCACCACTTCTACCTCTGAAAGTTCGGGCAACTTTGGAAACGTTTTCCTTCGCAACTTCTCCGGCACAAACGCCTTTGTGTCTCCGACCACGCGTTGAATTTCTTTCTTAACTTTTGG
>JAOUJL010000218.1 GCA_029883255.1 Candidatus Bathyarchaeota archaeon
CTCTTAATCGCCCACGCGAGAAAAAGGGGGGTTGCAGGGGAATTCAGGAGATATCTCCACTGGTTGCTGATCCGAATCCGATCGGCGGCGCCACAATGTTGATTTGAGTTTTTATTGGGCTTCGCTTGGTGTTCTTCGCATCTTCAGTTAGAGACACAACAATTCTTAATACAACAGTTCTGGTTAATACAGGTCCGGTTTTGTCAACGTTTACTTACTTTTCCTTTTTCAACGTTAAGCCATCGCGTTTGGCGGTTATGAGCTTAAACTGTTGAGTTGTCCATGTAATGAAATTTCATATAAGACTGGAAAACGTTCAGTAATTAGGAGAAAGCAGTGGTTATGTCAAGTATTGAAACGGAGGGATTGACTAAAAGATTCGGTTCTCTCAAGGCTGTAGACCAGTTGAGCTTTGAAGTTGGGGAAGGTGAGGTCTTTGGGCTCTTGGGTCCAAATGGTGCTGGCAAAACAACGACTGTTCGTGTACTCGCTTGTCTTATTTCGCCTTCCGAGGGATCCGCTAGAGTAGGTGGATATGACATTAGGCGGGATCCGATGAAGGTAAGACAAACTGTTGGAATTCTAACCGAGAATCCAAGCCTGTATGAGAGGCTAACAGCCTATGAAAACATGGATTTTTTCGCAGAAGCTTATGGGCTCTCGGGATTGCAAGAAAAAAGGGATAGAATTAGGGAGTTGCTCGAGTTTTTCGGGCTGTGGGAGCGAAGAAATGATAAGGTGGTGACGTTTTCGAAAGGGATGAAACAGAAACTTGCAATCGCGCGGGCGATTGTTCACAATCCTCCCATTTTGTTTTTGGATGAGCCAACAGCCGGTCTTGATCCAGAGTCGGCAAAGGGAATTAGAGACCTAATGAAAAGACTTAGTGCGCACGAGAAGCACACTATTCTACTTTGCACACACCGCCTTGAAGACGCTGAGAAACTGTGTAGCAGAGTTATGATTATCAAGAGAGGCAAGAGCGTTGTCGTGGGAACCCCTGAAGCTCTTCGTGACAAGATAGCGGGTCAACCAGTTCTTGAGGTTAGGTTGAAGAAATCTGATCAGAAGATTGTTGAAGCTGTAAGAGAACTCGAGGAGGTTAGGGAAATTGATGTGGATGATTCGGCGACTAGGCTGTTGATTACTGTGGATGATGTTAAGTCAGCCGCGCCTGAAGTGGTTAGAAGAATCGTTTATGCTGATGGCATGGTTTTTTCCGTAAACATTCTTCGACCATCGCTTGAAGAAGCATACTTGAAGTTGGTTAGGGAGGAACGAGGTTGAGGTTTCGGAAGGCTATGCTGGTCTTTAGAAAGGATTATCGCGAGGTTAGTAGAAACTGGCAAGTCATCCTACCGATAGTTGTCGTCCCCTTCATGTTTTCGGTGTTGCTTCCCGTGATTATTACAGTTATCCCTAGCTTGGTAGCTATGCCTGAGTCTTCGTTGGGTGGCGTTGAGGAAATGATAAGGAATTTGCCTAGTCATGTGAAGGACCAGCTTGTAGGAATGACTGGCCAGCAAATCTTAGTGTACGTTATGAGTTTGTATTTCTTTGCCCCATTCTTCTTGATTATTCCTTTGATGGCATCAAGTGTGATAGCCTCTGACAGTTTCGCTGGAGAGAAAGAGAGGAAAACAATAGAAGCTCTCCTAGCGACGCCCCTATCCGACAGCGAGTTGTTTCTAGGCAAGATTCTGGTTTCCTTTATTCCCTCCATGATGGTCACAGTGATCTCCTTCCTAATTTATTCAACTGTTGTCGACTTGTTTTCTTTCCACCTCTTTGATGGTAGATTGTTGCTTCCTAACCTTGTTTGGATCATGTTGATCTTCGGGCTTGCTCCGGCAGTAGCGCTTGCAAGCATTGGCTTAACAGTTATGATTTCGGCCAGAGTTAAGGGTTTCAGAGAAGCCCAACAAATTAGTGCAATTCTGTTAATCCCCATTCTCGCATTGATATTTGGGCAAGTAACTGGTGCAATATTTTTTGGACCTATAGTAATTGCTGTGTTATTGGGAGCGTTTGCATCAATTGACCTCATCGTATTCTACGTGGGTGTAAAACTGTTTAGACGAGAAGAAATCTTGTCAAAACTAGCTTAGCAGAATGATATGACAGATCGCTGCCTTGTCCGCGCGCGCAGGGTTTATTTTTGACTCTGCAATGACCTGAATCCGGAATGTATCTTTTTCTGGCCTTAATCGAAGTCGAAGATTGTTCGTCCCTTTGAGAAACTCAAAATGAAACGACAGTTCTTGCAGACCATCAACGTGATCTTATGGGCAGTGAAGCCCCATTTACTGTCCATCTTTCCTTCTTGTTTCTCAAACTCCATGCCTTGACATAAGGGGCAGACGAGTTCTTTCTTTTCTGACAACGTAATCCACCCTATTTCTAACTATGCAAATATTAGCGGATAATGTATGCACATAAGAATTGTGAATTTGAGATTAAGATTCTTAGGGTAGGTGTAGCATGCCACAACATGATTGTTTTCTGGTCTTCACTCGACGTGCAAACGCAATGTATTGCACGCACGTAAAGAGGGAGAGACTAGAGTAAACTAAGAGGCTAGAGAGAGATAGACTAGCGCAAGAAGTGTGCACCAACGGTGTGTTCGATGGCCAAAAGCTAGAAATGAGTCATACACGAAAATCTGGGGTGTTCTAGGCGACTATGAGGTGGCAACCCTAATTCCAATAGGCTATCCAAAGCCCTACAAAATAAAACAAAAGCCAAGACATCTGCAAACAAGATTTTCATTGAACAGAATATTTAAGAACCTAAAAGTCAAAGTCTCTATTCTTATGATTGTTTAAGTGTAGACTTGCCCAAAATATGAACCTAAGTTCACAAACCAACTGGCATTCCTATGTATTAACCCCGCCCGCATGCACTTTCATAAAAAAGAATAGGTGTTTTTTATCGGATTGGATTAGATTATATCTCTCTTTTTCTGACCTTCATAAAAAACAATGGTTAATTCGCACAAGAGGCCGGAGGAAAAGACTTCTTTCGTAGGTTTTTCAAGGGGTAGAAATAATGTGGGTCGTGCACATGCTTTCCTAGATGAT
>JAOUJL010000219.1 GCA_029883255.1 Candidatus Bathyarchaeota archaeon
CATCGTTGCGCTTTTCCTCATGTGCTACCTGTCCATGAAACCACAAGCAACCACAAAAATATCAGCACTAATCATACGCTTCATCTCTTTCATCTCAAGAGGACGCTGGAAACTAGATCACATCAAACTCGAATTGGAACAGGCACTAACAAACTTCCACAAAGGCATGCGCCTCCTAGCCAAAAAACCAAAAAACCTTGCAGCTCCCCTGCTGTTCTCTGCAGTAGCGTTCCTACTCGACTTGTCCATCACCTTCACCGTTCTATTCTCCCTAGGCGTCACCGCCTCCCTCAGCGTGATACTAATCGTCTACGTAATCGTCAACGCCATACAAGCAATCCCACTGGGCATACCCGGAGAAGTCGGAATAACAGACGTAGCAATGGCCAGCCTCTACTCGTTGCTCGGCATCCCGGTCGGCATCAGCGGGGCTGCAACCGTGCTAACAAGGCTTTTGACCGTTTGGCTCAGAATATTTGCGGGATACTTGGTCATTCAATGGATGGGAATCGCGATTCTGCGAGATCGTGAAGCACGCGCATCTTTGACGTAAACCTATCGTTTATCGTGTGACCGATTGCCAACAAAAACGAAGGTTTCCGAGCGTCACGCATGTGATTAAGAGGAACATTTCATGTTACTTTCTTCGAAAAGCTAGGCTTGTCTTAATTCGAGCAGGGAAAACATTAAAGGTATGATGCCACCATTCTCAAAAGTTTAGGAATGCATACGAAGGTGAAGTCAAAGCACTCTCTGAAAAAGGCCTTAGTTAAGGAGGCATTGTGGATGGAAGGTGGGCGAGATGAACCCAACCAACAGCGTACAATACACCAGAAACGATGCTCTACCACTAAGGCTTCTAAAAGAGGCCTTGATAGCATTTTCCTTCGACATTGGCGGAATCCTTGCGGGCTTCATAGTTGCTTCTCAGGTTAATGTATTCCTGCTTTCTCCATGGGCTATTGCAGTTTACCCCGCCATCTTGACCGCCAGAGGCGTAATAAGCGGCGTATTTAGTGGGCGATTAAGCACCGCATTACACGTTGGTACAATTCATCCCAAGCTTTTCGGAAACACAAAAAACTTCTACGTGCTTTTCAAATCCGTGATATTCATAACTTTAGAAACAAGCATCGCGATGAGCTTGTTATCCATTGTATTTGGAAGTTTCTTCTGGGGGATAACACTTACGGATCTTCCTGACATTTTATTCGTCATACTGGCTACAATGGTTTTGGGGTTAACAATCGCTCTTCTCACAATCGAAGTTGCATTTATCTCTTTCAAGAAAGGCTTAGACCCAGATGTTATTGTATATCCAATAATGTCGACGGTGACGGATATCATCATAACGTTGTGCTATGTTTTCACGCTGAACGTGTTTTTTCTGTTCGGTTTCGTTGGAAGATACGCTGTTATTTTCCTTGGAATATTGCTTACTGCACTCTCGCTATATGTGTTGCCAAGGTGCATCACCGATCGAGTATTTGTCAAAACAATCAAAGAATCTCTATTAACACTAATTTTTGTAGCCTTCATCGTTAACGTCACGGGAACAATCTTAAAGGAAATCAGTGAAATCGTGGGTAGCAGAAAAGAAATCTACTCTGTTTATCCTGCTCTGATTGACACGGTAGGAGACGTTGGTTCCGTTATCGGCTCCACAGCTACAACAAAACTCGCATTGGGCTTGCTTGAACCTTCTTTTTCTGCCATACGAAAACATGCAACGCGAATTTACGCCACCTTCGCTGCGTCAATGATTATGTTCATTATATACTCCATTCTGTCATTGCTTGTGCAAGGCATGTTCACATTGCATAGGTTTCTAAGTTTGGCTACCCTATTACTCACAGTAAACATAATTGCGGTTTTTGCAATGATCCTAATATCTTACGCCACTGCGATCCTAACTTTCAGAAACGGGTTAGACCCTGACAATCTTGTCATTCCAATCGAAAGTTCCCTTGCAGATGGCATAACATCCATTGCGCTACTTGTCTCGCTGGTTTTATTAGGATAATTTACAAAAAAAAGGAAACCCCACACGCGCATCGTTAGGATTCTATGGTTTTCCTAGCGTTCCTTCCCACATTCTTTCCAAAAACTTCTCTACGTCTTCCTTCGACATTTTCCTCTTGCAGTACTCGGCAAAAGCCGGATAAGCCCTCGGATTTTCCGCCAGTATCTCAACAATCTCCCCGAGATCTTTCTTATCTGCCCCCTCCACCATACCAAGCGAAGTGGGAAGATTAAGATCCTCAAGAAGCTTCTTCACCGCATAAATGCCCTTATACGCGGCCTCACGCTTAGACAAGCCATCAATATCCTCGCCCATCGCATCTGCTATCTGCACCAACACATCCAAGCTAACCGGTATGTTCCACTCCATAGCGTATGGCAACGCTATTCCACAGGCCATCCCATGATGAATATGATAAAACGCTCCCACCGTGTGCGCAAACGCGTGCGCCTCCACATCTCCGGCATTACCCTCTGAAAGAGCCTCCATCAAAGTCGCCAGCGACATATTATAACGAGCCTTCAGATCGTCTCCATGCGCGGTTGCCCTACGAAGATTCTTTGAAATAAGCCGTATAGATTCAAACGCAAGCACCTGCGTAAGTGGAAAAGCATAAACAGCCAAAGCGGATTCTACCGCATGAGAAAGAGCGTCAAGACCCGTAGCCGCAGTAAGCCTAGGAGGCAACGTTAAAGTCAACATCGGATCAACAATAGCAACCTTAGCACGCACATCAACAAACCAGTACTTCACCTTCTCTTCAGCCAAGCTTACAACAGACTCCGAAGTAAACTCTGCTCCCGTACCCGACGTAGTCGGAATCGCAACGACCGGAACTCCAACCTGCTTCCATCCCCCATCAAAATACTGCCTTATGTTCCCAGGATTGGTTAACGCCCTCCCAACAACCTTCGCCGTATCCATGCTGCTTCCCCCACCAAGACCCACAACAAAGTCAACCTTAGCCTTCCTAGCGTAGTCAGCAGCCTCCTGAACAGACTCAACCGTGGGCTCAGGCAAAGCCCTACTGTAAACCTCAACATCAAAACCCTCTT
>JAOUJL010000220.1 GCA_029883255.1 Candidatus Bathyarchaeota archaeon
GATAACGTTGTCATACTTTCCGTAGCCATACAGGCTGTCGTCATATGGTAGGTAAATGTCAAATCCCGTTGCGGTGATAATTGTTCCTACTTCAAGTTCGATTTCCTCAGCTTTCTGATCAAAATTGATCGCTTGCCGCGCGCCGCAAACGTCTACACACTTGTAGCATTCAATGCAGTAATCCATGTTTATTGTGTAAACAAGAGGAACCGCCTGATCGAACGGAACTGAAATCGCCTTCCTCACACCCATGTTCATGTCCCACGCGTTGGGAATTTCTATTGGACAAACATCTCGGCATTCGCCGCAACCTGTGCAGTTCTCTGCAATGATGTATCGCGGGTTTTTCCGAATCTTTACCTTAAAGTTTCCTACGAAACCCTGTACGCTGAGAACGTCGGCGTATGAGATTATTTCGATGTTGGGATGACGGGAGACATCGACCATTTTTGGTCCTTCGATGCAAATTGAGCAGTCCAATGTTGGAAACGTCTTGTCAAGCTGGGCCATGTGGCCTCCAATGCTTTCGCTTCTTTCTACGAGGTAAACTTTGAATCCCATGTCAGCAAGGTCTAGCGCAGTGCTTATTCCTGCGATTCCTCCGCCTATGATGAGAGCCTTGTTGGTAACGGGTACCTCCATTGTTTCTAGAGGCCGAAACAGCCTCACTTTTGCAACAGCCATCTTCACGATGTCTTTTGCCTTCTCGGTGGCTTCTTTCGGTGTACTTGGGTGACACCACGAGGAGAACTCCCTTATGTTCGCCATCTCAAAGAGATACGGGTTTAGTCCTGCTTCGGCGACGCATCTGCGGAATGTGGGTTCATGCATACGTGGGGAGCAAGCTGCGACAACAACTCTGTTCAGCTTGTGCTCTTTTATTGCCTTTCTGATTTCCTCTTGCCCTGGGTCTGCACATGTGTAGCGGTTGCGTATGGCACAAACTACGTTAGGTAATGTGCGAGCGTACTCGGTGAGTTCCTCTACGTCAATCACTCCCGCAATGTTGAGACCACAGTGGCAGACAAAAACTCCTATCCTAGGTTCTTCCGACATTATGCATCCCTCAAACCAAACCTCTTCTCCACTGATTCTCGAACTTTGGTTGAACCCTTGGTCTTCAGCTCCTTGGTCAACTCCTTGGTTGACGTCAACTTTTCAAGAGCTTTATTCCACGCACCCGAATGAACAGGCGTGTGTCGTATGTTCGTTCTCTGAAGCTTAAGCGCCCCTTCCTCAGGGCAAACGATTCTACAAACGCCGCAGTAGACGCAGTACAACTCGTTAACATGCACTTTTCCATCTTCTGAAAGATAAAGCGCGCCTGTGATCGGGCATACATCGAGACAATCTTGGCAGCTTTTTGGACACTTCTCTTGATCTATCCGGATGGTTCCATGAAAGATTTTTTTCACATGGATAGCGTCGTGGGGGCATTTCAGTTCGCACACTCGACAGCACGGGCAAAACTCCTTTTTTACGTCTACAACAACCGTAAGCTTTTCCTTATCTCGTATGGACTCCGTGTCCGTAATTTCTTCGCCGTCCGCAGTTCGCACGCTAACTTTGATGAGTTCAAGTGGGCAAGCCTTCTCGCATTCCACGCATTGTACGTCGCATTTTGTTGTGTCGACGTCGATTTCACGAATGAGTTCAGGGAAGCTTTCAGTCTTGACCACAGGAATCACGTGTTCGCCGTCAACCCTCACTTTCAACGCTCCAAAAGGGCAGAGAGAACTACATATCCCGCAGAAATGACACTTCTGCTTGTCCACATCTATAATAGGATGTTTCAATTTTTCTCCGGCCACTTTAGGAAACGTTTTGATTTCAATGGCCTCTTTGGGGCAGACTTCCTTGCAGATTTCACATCCGACGCACAATGCCTTATCCAAGGTTAAAGAGTAGTTTTTTGTATGTAAAATTCTCTTGACTACGAGTTCTTTTCCTGTCTCGTTTTTCAGCAGTTTCATGGGCATCTTGTTTCATCCACGCAGGGGGGGTGTACGACAAACCCTTTGAAGAGTATTTAGGCGATGCAAACTGTTATTTAAACATTAATCGACGCTTTGAACTTTAGTGTATCCATGACAGCAGAGATATTAATAAGACTCTTAAGACAAACCGCTCTCAATGTGGTGAGGAGCGCTTGATCATGAAACAAATCACTATGACCCATGGAGCCGGCGGAACCATAATGAACGACCTGATCAAAAACTACGTGTTAAAATATCTCGGCGGAAGCAGCGCTGAGGTTCCGTTAGAAGCCCTAGACGATGCGGCAGTGATTAGCAACATAGTTTTGAAGTCTGACTCACACGTGGTGAAGCCTATTTTCTTTCCAGGCGGAGACATTGGAAGACTAGCAGTCGCTGGCACCGTTAACGACATTGCGGTAATGGGTGCGGAACCGATTGCGCTTTCTTGCGGCTTCGTGCTAGAGGAGGGCCTTTCAATGGTTGAATTTGAAAAGATTTTGGAGAGCATGAACGAAACTTGCCGGGAAGCAGGAGTTTACATCATTACAGGTGACACAAAGGTTGTTGAGAAAGGCGCCTTAGGAGGATGTGTCATCAACACGTCAGGAATAGGCAAGCGAAACGAAGCGTTGGAAAGAAACATTGCAGAAGTGAAGAAACATCGTTTCTTTGACGCCCAATGGATTCTTGACTCCAACTTAAGAGAAGGAGACAAAATAATCGTTTCCGGCACTGTTGGAGACCACGGATTAGCCGTGTTGTCGTCTCAAGAAGGATACGACTTTGGAAGCCAAATCACATCCGACGTAGCTCCGCTCAACAAGCTGATTATACACCTTTTAAACGTTGGAGGAATCGTAACGATGAAGGATCCTACACGAGGCGGATTATCTAACACGTTGAATGAACTAAGCGAAAAGTCAAAGGTTGGAATCATGGTAAACGAGGAGAAAATACCCGTGCGCGGAGATGTTAGAGCTGCATGCGAAATGTTAGGCATCGACCCCCTCGAAGTTGGAAACGAAGGCAAAGTAGTACTAGGAGTGATTCCACAGAAGGCAAAAGAAGTCTTGGAAGCGCTGAAAGAGACCA
>JAOUJL010000221.1 GCA_029883255.1 Candidatus Bathyarchaeota archaeon
GAATGCAACGATTGTGGACATAGACGAGTTGATTCGCTTTAACGCTTCTGATAGCTATGACCAAGATGGCTCAATCCTCAGTTATTTCTGGGACTTCGGCGACGGAACCAACGCCACTATGGCCGTACTCTTAGGTCACGCGTATACTGAGGACGGAGACTACACAGTGACCCTAACCGTGACCGACGACGACGGAGCGTCGTCATCGGTAAGCTCCACGATTACTGTGAAGGGCTCATCAGGGTGGCCGTTATACTTAATCGCAGGGATAGCCTTGGGCATCACCGGGTTAACTGGAACTGCGATCTATGTTATATTTGGAAGAAAAAAGCGAAACAGCAAACGGGACCACAGGACTTGAAAAACAAGCTCTTCATAATCTTATACGTGCCCAGAAGCTTATTAGCCAATTAAGGACAATTTATAGACACAGCAGATAACTCTGCAGATCCTGGGGAACGTAGTCGGTATCTCCATTTTTCTCATGAACCTTCTAGATTAACCGCATTTGTAGCTTGAAGAAAGTCTATTGGGACACACGCATAAAAAATTCACAATAGAAATTGTGGTGAAACTCGCGTAGCTTTGCTTAGATATTATTCTTCACTTTGCGTGGTTCAGGGCGCCTGCATTGTTGCGATGGCTGTTGGATTTTTGGTCTTGTTGAAGCTACTCTCTTGTAACCTAGATTCTGCTGTAGGCGTTGATCTTTGATTGTCCAGAGCTCACAAGAAACATTACGCTTAGTTTAATGGTGAGTGGCTTCTCTTTTTGACTACAGTGGTTAAGTTGATGATCAGAATTTCTCAATTTTTTGGGCTATTCTTTCTAAAGTTTTTGTGAACGGGTGCTCCGGTTTTTCCTCAGCAAATATGTAAGTTCCTCCTGCTCGAAGCACGTCGCAGGAACAAGCGATAGCATCTAAAACAGGAAGATTATGCAGATTATGAATGTGTTTAGAGAAATTCTCCTTCTCAACAGTAGAACATAACATTTCCGCGGGCACCTTATTCACCACGATTCCAGTTTTCTTCTCGAAAAGATCATAAAGCTCGTGAGTCATCCGTTGAGTTCCCTTTATGTCAGAAGCATCCAAGCTTGTCACCACAAGTGCAACATCTGCAGCGACAATGGCATTTATGGAAGAGTATTGAAGCCCAGGGCTCGTATCAAGAATCACGTAGTCAAGATGCATGTCGTTGAGGAGAGAGTTCCTAAGCGACAATAGACGCCCCAAAGCCCTCATCTCCCACTTTCTATCTTTCGCAGACATCTCTCGAATCGCCTCCGTAGATGGATTCGCCAAGCCAACGAAGAACTTCCCGTTTCCACCATGAGGGTTATGGAGGTCAACAAGAGCTCTTTTGATTTCACAAACACCGTTCAGATAATCATTTAACCAGTATCCATTACCCCTAGTCTTAAACGCAGCTTGGAGGCTTGGAGCGCGGAAATCCATGTCCAACAAGCAAATGTTCTTACCCATTTTGGCGTACGTCGCTGCTACATTAATCGAAAGTATTGTTTTCCCTGTTCCACCCTTATAGGAGTGAAATGCTACTATTTTTCCCACGGTTTTTCACCTGAACCTTCTTTTTCAACGTAAAAGTAGGCCTTCCGTCCTCTCCTCTCTTTTTTCAAATACCCCATCAACACCAATTGATTCAAATAGCCGCTTTCAACCGCCCTCGCCCGCCTTGTTTGCTCAGCAATCTCTTCCGCGGTTGCTTGACCAAGCTTACAAAGAGTGACCGCCGTCTTTCTAAGATGATCAGGCAAGGACAGTAGCGTCATTACGTCCAAAACATCAGTCAGCGATTTGTCTACAATTCCCCCACCACTATGTTTTTGTAACTCGATGAGCACATCTATCTTTTCGTTTAGCTGATCGAGGGAGTTTGCTATTTTCTCTAACACTCGAGTGGACTTTCCTTGCAAGCTTTTATACAGAGTCACCATTGCTATCTCCGGATGTGTTTGACGCATCTACAGTATTGTGGGGAGTATAGAGACTATTAAGTCTTACGACACACTTATACATATTCCGAGATATCGGGAACAAAAAATGCAAATGCCGTGTCTGATGCGTTCATCTATTTAGACATATCTGTCTTCGCCCAGATGGCTCCCGCGACCATGATTAAAACTACTACAATCCAAAAGAGCCCTGGGAGCGTTTTGGTAGCGAAGATTGCGGTGTCTTCAAGCAACTCAGCTTATCTAAAGTTTTTATATTTAACATTATTTTTGGGCTGTATTTCGAAAGGGGAAATATTTCTGTAAACGATGCACGCGGAATTCTGTCCAACTATGATTAGCTTTGTTGAAAAGAGAAGACGGAAAAACGAGGGTGTAGGTTCTATACTTGTCTACTAGTACAGCGATGGAGGAATTCGGGCGCGTGCTTCTTCGACGATTGGAAGTACGGCTCTTAGTTCCCTGAAGTATTTGAGTACGGTTCTGCCACGATCTGTGATGGCGTAGACTATTCTCTTCTTGCCTACGTTTTGTTCTTCTACTAGGTTTTGTTCGATTAAGAAGTTCAGGTACTGTTTTAGTACACTGCAGTTTACGTTTGCTTTGTACATGATGTGAGTTAGCTTTAATGGGCCTCTATGTGATAGGACTTTGAGGATGTCTATGTACATTTCGAGTTTGGATCTTCGCATGACCAAATCCTCTTTTTCATATTTTCTGTGACATGTGTATAAATGATTTATGGATTCTGACTACGACTTTGACGTTAGTAGTCTTGTTTTTGTTTGGATGCGTTGAAATACGGTTATACGGTTTTGGAAAGCTGTGATTAGGTCGCCGGCTAATATTTGTTGAAGTTCTTTTGAAAGCGTGTTCATTTCGTCTTTGAATGCGTCTATTAGCTTATTTTCGAGGTGTTTTCGTTGTGAGGAGGTATATGTTTTTTTCATTCATTACTTCTCCGTTTTGGTTCTGTTGGGTGTTAGGCTGTTTTGGATTTAACTGTCTTATGAATTCGAAATATGGATTTAGCATTCATTTTTGCGTCCATGGTGTAAATTGTGGCAAA
>JAOUJL010000222.1 GCA_029883255.1 Candidatus Bathyarchaeota archaeon
CCTTAAATTGCAAATATTCAATTTGAACAGTTGGGCGGCGGTAGCGAAGCCAGGTCAAACGCGAAGGACTCAAGATCCTTTCCCGTAGGGGTTCGCCGGTTCGAATCCGGCCCGCCGCACCATAAACGAATATTAGAAAGGTATCACTATGTTGCTGACTATACTTGGAGTTGTCATTGGTGTGATAGGTGCAGTGATTCTTACTTATCCAGGCTTTAAACCAGAAGATGAAAGACTCGGAAGAAAAGTAACACGTAAGGATAGCAAAGGCATCCAAAAAGCGATAAACACGCTCTCAAGAGAAAGACCCCAGTTTTGGACTGACAGAAAAATATATGCAGTAGGTCTCATTGTGACTGTAGTTGGAGCGATTGTTACCATTTCCGATCTCTTAGGTTTGATAAATCTCTGACTTAATAGAGCTTACGATTCCAACCCGCGCGCGATTGTTGGATACACTTACTCTTCCCACAAATTCTCGCGAAAGATTTATAAGTGGTGGTGGGTTGTCTGTATGTTTGAGTGTTTGTATATGAAATTCCAAGAATTAGAGAAATTGTGTGCCGATTTAGAAGACATCGATACTCAAGTTCAGCAGAAGGTTAAGCTGATAGGTGATCTTGAGAAAAAGGCCAAACACATAGAAGAAGAGCTTAAACTCAAGGGAATGATTGCTGAATTGAGGGGAGAGGGGCCTCCAGCTGGATATGGTCTCGAAGAGTTAGGACAAGCAAAGAAGGAACTCGAGAATTTGCGGAGCAAATCGAGCGAATTAAAAAAGCAAGCCTTGAAGGAGATGGCGGAGTTAGATTTGCCAGTCTCTACTCAACTTGAAATAGATAGCGAAGGAAATGTTGTCGCAACCTTGGAAGGAGGACCTTACGAAAAATCTGTTAAGTTCATCGCCGATAAATTTGACTCTTCAATGCCCTTGAATATAGATGGAGTGCTCCTTAATTCCAACAAAATAGTCGTTACTAAAATCGGAGACCTAGAGAAAGGATTGCAGAAACTACTTATCTTCAAGCAGAATATCCATAGGATGGCGCTAGTGGCTATAGGTGAAAAAGACCCAGAAATCCAGAAAGCCATTAACTACATGCGTAGAGGTACGTATACGAACATCTGGGAAGCTGCAGGACCGAAACAGAAAGTTACTTTTAAGGATTTATATCGAGAACTGGGCATCACGGAAAGTAGCGGAAAAAAGAGAGTGCAGAACTTCTTCATAAATAGCCGAAAAGTGTTAGGTGAAACTTTTCCTTTTATCAGTACGGGACAAGGGCTATGGGAACGGACTTTCTTTGGCTCTTTGGTGTGGAGGAGGTACCATACTTTATACCCATCCACAAAAGAACCCATAGAGATTTCTAAAGAAGCTGAAGAAGAGGACACAGAAGAGGCTGAGGTCAAGGAAAGAGAAACCAAACCCAAAATCCAGCCTCTAAATAAATATATGGAAACTAAGGAACTTGACAAAATTCTGTACGGGAATACTGGTGAATAAGGATGTCAACAGAGGATCGGAAGACTCGTATTCTAAATGCAATACAGAAGTTCAACGAAGGTGTCAAAGAATACATTTCAATCGAATCTCAAATAGATCGGAATAGAAAAGCTGTTCAATCTAAGAAGGAAGAGCTTTCTGAAGTGGCTCATAAGGAACGTATCAGAGAATTAGCTGAGGAGGTACTTTTTCCAGCCGAGCAAAAAGGTCCGTCACAATCAAGAAAGGTAGAAGAAGAGGTAAGAGTTCTTGAGACAGAAATAAGTTCGTTAAAAGACGAGTTAAACAAGATCAAAATACGATTAACACAAAGAATGTATAATCTACCGATTCCGATTGACCTAGATAAATACAAGAAAGAAGAAGGCAAGACAATTTTTTCCTTCTTCGATGAAGCAGAATTAGGAGAAATAGTCATAAATATCATGTGTAAATTGCTGAAAATGGAGAAACTCGAATTCCAAGGAGTAAAAATTCTTTCAGACAAGGTTGTTGTAGAAAGTTCTTCAAGAGATGAGGGCATCGTTAAACTGGCGTCAGGAATCAAAGCTTACAGACTTAAATTGGGAGAAATCCTTAATGTTTATGAACAAATTGATGTAATGGTGGAGAGAGCCATAAAGTCAGATTTGTATCCTCGTATTTTAAGGATGCTTTTAATCGAAAAAAAGATGTCTAGTGAAGAAATTGCGAAGAAACTTGGCGAAAACGAAAGAAAGGTATATGACGCTTGTTATAACCTTACTCGAGACCAATGGACTCCTGCCCCGCTGAAACACACTAATTCTAGGGAATGGACACTAACGATTTCAGGTGAGATATTAGCTAATAGACTCCTCGAAAAATATCCCGAGAAAGCCGAACTTGAAACTGCTCGTGTAAGCTCGACCTCATAGGACTCAAGATCCCGTCTCGAAGGGGTACATGGGTTCGAATCCCATCCCCTGCATAAATATTGTCTAATAAATTTTGATATTTAATGAAACATGAACAGCAAGTAGCGCGCGTGTTGAGGGTGTTGATGTTGTGGCTGATTTGAAAATAAATGTGGACGGGGAATCTTGCCTGTTTTTCATGGATGGGGAAATTGAGGAAAAGATTCGGTGGAGAAGACTTTTTGGCGTGAAAGTTCCAGTCGTACCTGTCGAAGACAACATAGTATTCAAGGGGATTCTCCAAAGAACCGAAAAACAAGGCAAACACGACATAGAAGATATACAGCATATGGTGGCGAATGAAAAGGTAGATTCAGAATGTTTTGGATAGAAGATTCGGAAATATCGTGCTGAGAAAAGGGTTAAACCTCTGCTAAAGTCTCTGGGAATTTTTAGTAATCTTTAAACCGTCTGGAATTTTGGCTTCTGCTTTTTAAAAAATCAAAGTAGAAAAAGACGTATTTTGGGTAAAGGCATATATTTATCCGTGTGACTAGAAACTTTCACAAACCACGTCTCTAAGGCGAAAGCGATGACACTTATCGACGAGATAAACAGGCTGAAAAAAGAGAAGAGCGCAGTAATTTTGGCCCACAATTA
>JAOUJL010000223.1 GCA_029883255.1 Candidatus Bathyarchaeota archaeon
TGGCTACAGTGACTTTGATGCCCTTTTTTTCTAGAATTGCCATGGGTTCTCGAAATTCTTCGTCTCTAAAATCTTTCTGGGCGATTATCATCAAAACCTTCTTTTCCATTTAGCATAACCTCCTCCATACTCCATGATGGGAGTTACATAGGTTTGATTTAAAGAACTTGCGCTGTTTGTCCGCTATGTTTAAATGCATCTCACAAAAGTCTTGTAATCAATCGGAGGGATTTTATGGTTGACGTATGGCTTCCTTATGGGAAAACCGAGATCTGCGCAAGAATACCTACCAGAAACTTCTTGGGCACCATAGAACCGAAAGAAAAGAGTGGCGTGCCAGATCCCCGAGTTGAGGTTGAAAGAGCCTTAAGAGAACCCATTGGCACTGAGCAATTGAGCGAAATTGCAAAACCTGGTGACAAAGTAGCCATAGTAGTTGACGACGCAACCCGAGTAACTCCGACCTACTTGATGGTCCCTTCGTTGTTGGATGAACTTAACAAGGCTGGAGTGAAAGATGAAGATGTTACGATCATTTTTGGCTGTGGCACACATCGTGCTGTTAAGCCCGATGAGATGGAAAAACTTGTGGGCGAAGAGACTCTGAAAAGGGTGAGAGCAGTAAATCATGACTGCAACGCTAAGGATCAGGTTTTTTTGGGTAAAACATCCTTTGGAACTAAGGTTTACGTAAACAAGGTTTTTGCCGACGCCAATGTTAAAATTTTGGCGGGAGATGTTGATTTACATTATTATGCGGGGTATGGTGGTGGAAGGAAAAGCGTTTTACCCGCTGTGTCAGGTGCAGAAACCATCCAGCATAATCATGCCATGCTCTTGCATCCAAAATCCAGAACAGGCGTGTTAGAGGGCAATCCGGTGCATGAGGATATGGTTGAAGCAGCAAAACTCGCTAAGGTGAATTTTATCTTGAATATTGTCACAAACAGCAAGCTGGAACTGGTTCAGGCGTTTGCAGGAGATTTGGAGCTAGCTTTTTATGAGGGTGTGAAACTTGTGGATGAAATGTATAAGGTGCCTATCGACAGAAGGGCGGACATCGTTGTTGTAAGCCCTGGTGGGAATCCGCTTGACATTAATCTATATCAAGCCTACAAAGGGGTTGATAATGCCCTCGAAGCAGTGAAAAGAGGTGGAGTCATCGTTTTGGTGGCGGAATGTCCGGAAGGTCATGGTCATGATGTTTTTCACGAGTGGATGACGAGGTTAAAAGATTTGAAGGAGATGGAGAAGGAGATCAAGAAGCGTTTTCGTATGGGTGGACATAAGGCTTATTACTTGTTGAAGGCTTTGCAGAAGGTTAAGATTGTCTTTGTTTCAGTCATGCCTGATTATTATGCCGTGAACATGTTCAAGTTGAAAACTGCGAGGGTTGTGAACGATGCGTTACGTGATGCTTTTGACATTGCAGGCAAAAACGCTAAGGTTTGGGCCATGCCTTTTGGCAACCTTACGTTCCCAGTGGTAAAAAAAGTAGAGTAATGTTAGCGGCTGGGTTTACTATGCAGACAATGTTCACTTTGAGGCTGTTTAAACCTGCTGATTTAGAGCGTGTGATACATATAAACAAGCTATGTCTTCCTGAGAATTATTCGCCTTTCTTTTTTATGGACTTATATAAGCGTTTTCCGAAGACCTTCGTTGTTGCGGAAGAGGATGGAGAAATGGTGGGTTATGTGATGTGTCGAATTGAAACGCCTTTCCCCGGCGGCGGCTTGCTTGGGGTCGCCAAGAGGGGGCATGTTATTTCCATCGCTGTTTTACCGAATTGTCGACGTCGTGGTGTTGGATTTGCGTTGATGAAGGAGGCGATGAAGGCTATGGTTGAGTATGATGCAAAGGAGTGTGTTTTGGAGGTTAGAACGAGTAATACCGCGGGTGTGGGTCTCTACAAGAAGATGGGTTTTATGGTTAAGCGAACAATTCGCGGTTATTATGCTGATGGTGAAGCTGCCAGTTTAATGGTTAGGAAGCTGCCGTTTGAGCCTAGTAATGTAACATAGAGAAAAGATCTTCGATCATTCAAACTCCGAAAAATCGACACAGTTGAAATTGAATGCTCTGTTAAATCGGCTTATCGCGACGTGAACTTACGAAATAACAACCTAAAATAAGGTTTGCGCCTAAATTTTCATGAGGCACCTTGTTGGGTCGATGCCAAGTCTGCGGTAAACAGTCGAATCTAATCTCTAGTCGTCTCGGAGTTTGTTTAAGGTGCATCCGAGAGAACCCAGAGCAAGCGCTCAAAATAACCGACAAAGTACACGCAGAAAATCGAGAAACGTTTGGGCTTCCACCAAAACCGCCAAAAAATCCGAACGGAATCTCATGTGGCATGTGCGCCAACAACTGTAAGATAGGCATCGGCGAGAAGGGTTTCTGCGGCCTAGTCTTCAACGTGAATGGCCGACTCGTTCGAAAGGGAGGGACCCCAGAAAAAGGTATTCTTCAATGGTATTATGACCCGTTGCCAACAAACTGCGTCGCATGGTGGTTCTGTCCAGGATGCACAGGCGCAGGCTACCCCAAATACGCCCACAGACGCGGCGCAGAAAAAGGCTACTCAAACCTAGCCGTGTTCTACGGAGCATGCAGCATCGACTGCCTCTACTGCCAAAACTGGCACTACAGAAACCTAGCCGCAAAGCTTGAGCCTGTCATGAGCGCGGAAAGTCTGGCCGCTAAAGCAGACGCTCACGTCTCATGTATATGCTTTTTCGGTGGAGACCCATCGGTTCAGATGCCTCATGCCCTGAAGACAAGTGAAACAGCATTAGAAAAGGCTAGGAAGGAAAAACGCATCTTCAGAGTCTGCTGGGAAACAAACGGATACTGGAAAAAAGAGTTCGCACTGAGAGCGGCTGAGTTGTCTTTCATCAGCGGGGGAGTCATCAAGTTCGACCTAAAGACGTGGGATGAAAACCTGAACAAAGCCCTTAGCGGAGTTTCAAACGTTCCTACGCTCAGAAGTTTCAAGATGATCGGCAAGAAATTCTTCAAGAAACGCCCA
>JAOUJL010000224.1 GCA_029883255.1 Candidatus Bathyarchaeota archaeon
GGCGTCTAAGAGGGAAAATTTTCAGTAGGCAATTGGTCTGACTACACACTTTCCAACTTATTTTTCGGTTTGAACAAATATACCGTAACTTCTTCTCCAGCGTCAATAAACTGCTTTTTCTCTTCTATCTCAACGAATCCATCTGCTTTTGCCAATGTGGTTATTGCACCAGATAGTCCTAAAGAAACCGGCGAAGCAAGCAGCTTGCCCGATTTGTTGTAGGCGAGGTTCACCATAACAAATGTTCTACGGCCTCTTGCAGGAAACATTTTCGTTGCTGCTGTGGCTTTGAGAGTGGGCGGAGCTTTTTCGTGTTTTCCAGTCATCTGGGAGAGGATGGGGCGAGCAATTAGGTAGAACATTAAGAGAGAGGATGTGGGGTGCCCGGGCAGAGAGAAAATCAGTTTTTCATTAATCAATGTGATGGCTGTGGGTTTTCCAGGCTTCACGGCTATTCCGCAAACGATGATGCCTGGCTCACCTAACATATCTAGCACTTTGGGAACAACATCCTTGGGTCCAACCGAAACTCCTCCAGAAGTGATAACAACATCAGCCAAGTCCAACGCTTTCTTAAGCGCCTCTTTAAGCTGGGTCATATTATCTGGGATGATTCCTAGGTTGATGGGTTCTCCACCACACTCTAGGACCGCGGCACTCAGCGTATGAGCGTTAATGTCGTAAATTTTTCCAGGAGGAAGAGGCTTCCCTGGCTCAACGATTTCTTCACCGGTAGAGAGAATCGCGACTTTCGGCCGTTTATATACTCTAACCTGAGTTAAACCAAGTGCTGCTAGAACACCTATTTCACGAGAAGACAACGTTTGACCTTTCTTTAGAACGGTTTTTCCTCTCTCAATGTCGGAGCCCGCTTTCATCACGTTTTCCCTCTTTGAAACCGGGCGATGTATAGAAACGCTGTTTCCTCTTCGAATCACATACTCCAACATGACAACCGCGTCGGCGCCCTTTGGTAAAGGCGCCCCAGTAACAGTCTCAACTGTTGTGCCCTTTTCCACCTCAACAAGGGGAGGCGTGCCTATGGTTACATGTCCGCAAAGCTTTAGGGTTATAGGGTGGTCCTCATCTGCGCCAAACGTATCTGCGGATTTCACGGCATAACCATCAACCGTCGATCGGTCGAAAGGTGGGACATCTATTGGCGACAGAATGTCTTTAGCTAGAACACGGTTGTGCGCCTTGGACAGAAAGGCTTCCTCCACTCCAACTGGTTTTGGTGAAAAACTTTGTTTGAGAATGCTTTTTGCTTCATGAAAAGAGACTAATTTTCTAAACATGTTGAGCTTCTCCAATTTTGTCAAAGAGATGCACAGTAACGGGTTCGCCCTCATCGAGCCCCTCACGGTCCTCGGGAATTATAACGTATCCATTTGCCTTAGTCATGGTTGAAAGGATACCTGCACCTTTTATTCGTACAGGCTCCGCGAAAAACTTGCCCTCCTTTTCAAAAACGTGGGCTCTCAGGAAGACCTGTCTCCCCAGTGCTGATGGAACTTTTTGGGTTAACTCTGCTTCATGCGTGGGTCTAGGTTCATATTCAATTCCTAACAATTTGAGGATGAGTGGTCGGGCGAAGACTTCAAAGCCAATCATAGCTGCCACCGGATTTCCAGACAATATGATAATGGGCTTGCCGCAGAGAACAGCCAAAGCCGTTGGCATGCCCGGACGCATGGCTATCCCATGTACGATCACTCCTGGGGTGTCTATTTTATTTACAGCGGCGGGAACGACATCTGCATATCCGATGCTTGTTCCTCCTGTGGTAAGGAGTATGTCTGCTTCTTCTATTCCTTCGCGAATTTTGGCGTCAATCTCGTTTAGGTTATCCTTTGCTATGCCGAGGTTTGAGGGTTCTGCACCGAGTTCTTGGCACATGCATGAAAGAATTAGGCGGTTTGCATCTACTATTTGATTTAGCTTGGGTTTGCGGCCTAGCTCCACGAGTTCGTTTCCGGTGGAGAGAATGGCAACTTTAGGTTTTTTCACAACGTTAACATTTGTCATTCTCAGAGCCGCTAGCAAACCCACATGGTGAGGTTTTAATCGTGTTCCTGATTTGATTGCAATTTCTCCTTTTTTTACGTCTTCTCCCTTTTTAGAAACGTTTTTGCCTGGGGTAACAGGTGCCCACACTTCGATTTTACCCCGTGTTGCCTTTGTGTACTCCAACATGACTATCGCATCGGCGCCTTTTGGAAGCGGGTTTCCAGTCCATATCTCTCTTGCTTCATTCTCACCAAGTTCATCGTTTTTAGTAAGCTTGTGGGTTCTTGGGTTAAACTGGGATGCCTCAAAAGTGTTTTTGGCTTTCACAGCGTAGCCGTCTACGGCGGAGCGATCGAATGGAGGCAGATCATTCTTGGCAATAATGTCTTCAGCTGTGACGCGTCCCAGGGCCATACTAGTGGGAATCTGTACAGGCCGCAACTTTTTCAACTTGAGTTGCTTTAGGAGGGTAGAGCGCGCCTTGTCGATGCTTGTGAGTTTTTTGAATCCTTTGAGTCGAGCCAAGTTTAGTTCACCAAACGCACGATAAGATGTTAATCACTCTCTGATTTAAATAGAGATTTCTGGGCGGTTAGGAAATCATCTGTCTGCAAGGCAGAGTGTCAAAACTGGACTTTTTCAACTCTTTTGACAAGGTATCTCGCGTTTTTGAGAGTCTGTGTCCAAAACTGGGCTCTCATTAATGACCACAGGTTTCAGACCAAGCTCTGCGCATACATGCATTGGCGACACACATGTTGAATACTGCGCGGTTAAGAGAGTGTTTATCGTCTCTTGTAGCGGCGATACGGGTGGGATGTATACTGCGCGTACGTCAATGCTGTTAATGCGGAAGCCCATGCTGCAATGTTTTGGCAAATAGCGTACTTCCACACGAGGTCAAGTGTGACTATTGGCCCTGTTGTGGATTTTCCGAAGCTTTCGAGAGCGCTTCTGAAACTTGGAGCCATCGCTAGTAACGCGTCATTTATGGCTGTTCCGAGCCATCCTAGTGGAGTC
>JAOUJL010000226.1 GCA_029883255.1 Candidatus Bathyarchaeota archaeon
CTTGGGAGGAGATGACTTCACAACGCTTATTCCAGAAATAATCACACCTCGTATACAAACAGACGAAAAAAGGTGAAATGATGACAGAGCTTTCTGAAGGCACACTAGAAAGATATCAGCAGGCTGGAAAAATCGCTCACGATGTTCGAGAAACGATGAAGAGAACTGTTCATGAGGGCATGCTGATCATTGATGTATGCGAAAAAGCAGAGTCCTTGATTAAGAAGAAGGGAGGGAAGCCCGCGTTTCCCTGCAACGTTTCTATTAACGAAATCGCAGCTCACTACACCTCTGCTCCAGAAGACAAGGGAATAATTCCTGAAAATAGTCTGGTCAAGGTAGACCTCGGCGTTCACGTAGATGGATACATCGCTGATACCGCTGTAACAGTGTGTCTCAACCCCGAATATGAGAATCTTGTGACTACGGCGGAAGTAGCTCTTAAAAAAGCCGTTGAAACGCTTCGTCCAGGATTGTTTACATCACGGTTCGGGTCTGTGGTTGAAAAAACGATCAAGTCTCGTGGGTTTAAGCCTGTATCGAACCTTACCGGACACCTGATTCAGCGATACTCGTTACATGCAGGGAAATCGTTGCCTAATGTTTTCCACATTTCCACTTCTAGAACAGGTTTGGGGGAGGTTTATGGCGTTGAACCCTTCGTAACACTTGCCGATGCTGCTGGCAAAATTAAGAGCGGCTTTGAGGCTTACATTTTTCGGTTTTTGAAACATAAATCCTTGAAGAATCCTTACGCCAAGCAGCTTCTCGGTTACATTGAGGAAAACTTTTCTATTCTTCCCTTCGCAGAGCGGTGGCTTCGTGGGTGTGTGCCGCATGACCGTTTTAATGTTGCGTTCTTGGAGCTCCTCTCGTCAAAGAGTTTGATGTCTTATCCTGTGTTTATAGAAGCAAGCGGAAAACCAGTGGCACAAGCAGAACACACAGTTTTGATCGTAGAAGACGGATGTCTTGTGTTAACCTAGCCCCATCTTTTCTTCTTTTCTCCGATCTCTCGAAAGATGGAGGTAATCATCGTTTTCTCCTTGCATTTAGGGCATTCTTCTGTTCCTTTAAAGATGAAGTCTCCGCGTTCGAAGTCTCTGATATTCTTAAACCCACATTTTTGGCATAGAATTGTAGTGGCTATTCTCGGGGGTTTAAAGGTCAGCGTCAACGCTCTTCTTCTTGTTTGAAACACCATGTATGTTGATAGTGCAAGTCCTGAAACTCCTATTAACATGAAAAAGTGTCCGCTCTCGACCTGTCCAACGTTATAAGCATCAAATGCTTGGAAAAACGCGGCGATTGACAAGGCAAGGGCAATGAAGACTATTGCAAGGAAAAAGATAGAAAACTTTCTCGGCGAGGTCTCCGTTTCACTCATTTTTTCCACCTACTGTCCAATCCCTATAGTGTTCCCTATACCTGCTATTATAAGTGAGTCACCTTTTTTCGTTCTTTCCAAGATCAACCGTTTGATTCGTTCAATCGCAACGTCCACAGCGTCGAATATTTCTTTTCGCATCGGAGAAACGGCGTCTCCAATATCTTCTTTAATGATAACCGCGTTTACTGGAATCTTATATTTGAGCACCGTTTCCTCCACTTTATACTGTTCGACTCCGGGTCCTCCAATTGCCACGCCCACACCTTCAGCTACTTCTCCAGGTTTCTCGCCCTCGAGTTTCTGAGCAGCATCTACCGCAATTATTGTGGCGATTTTCCCTCCATTTTCTTCAATAATATGCTTCATGGCATCTCCAGGCTTGCCAACGTTTCCGCCCGGGCCCTCGGCCTTCAAAACGTATGCCGTTCGGCCCTCTAGGGGCACGGTGGCCATGACAACGTCCTTGGCGATTTTTCTTTTCTTATGTCCCAGCATCAGCTTGGCAGCGACAAGTGCACCTGCTCCATCGCCTATGGGTTGACCGCTACTGAAGGCTTTTAGGGCGCTGGCGAAAGCTTCTGCTTCTTTCATTATGAGGGGTAAGATCATTTGAATTTGCATGATGATGTAGAGGCTTAATGTTTTTTTACCGAGCAGGAAGAAATGTCTTATGACCTTGTAGATTATATTTAAAGCGAGAGCGGCTTCCAACGTGTTCTCCAGATTATTTACTTGAGTTTCATCTGCTTCGGGCGCCATAAGCTTCACTTCATCTTTAAACCGCGTATCTCGAACATCCAGTATGTGCTCTAGCTTCCAGACTATGCCAGAGGGATCCATATTTTGAGGTGCTATAGCTATGTACTCCAAAAATTGGTCAACTTTTGCGGTTGGGTCTTCCTTCGGCTTTCCCAGTTCTTTTATAGTGGCTATGGCCTTCTTCCGTCCCTTGTCTCTTATCAATTTGAGGCGGAGCAAGGAGCTTTGGACTTCTCTCAACATGACGTACATTTGAATGCGTTGTCCATAAAACATGAAAACCACAAAGAATACTAGCCAAGTTATCTGAATAATCCATCCGAGAATGTTGTCTTGCGGAAACAGCTGTGAAACTTCTGGAATCATGTTATTTGTTTTTCTCCTCAGAGTAGACAATACTTAGTCGGTAATAAATTTTGAGTATTTCTGTTCCACCAGTGTATAATCGGAAAGTGGGGCTGCCAGCTTTCCCGGTTTCGCATGGCCGAAGACCACACTAACACCGGAAACGGAACGCGGTTTAACTTCTGAGTTCGGAATGGGATCAGGTGGATCCCGCGCCCTATGGCCGGCATACCCCACTACTTTTGCTGAATATGAGTTCATTAAGCTTTCGCTACACTGAACTGCCACGACAAGTGAGAAATCTATATATCTTAAGCTTGTAAAGTCTGGTTTGTGGGGTCGTAGTCTAGCTACGGTTTATCTGAACGATAAGCCGCTAGAAAGGAATGACGACGGGCTCCAGAACAAGAAGTTCACGGGTTTGCGGACCACCTAGTGTGGAATGAAGAACTTCTGGAGCGGTGAAGAAACCCGTAGGGGCAGAGATGAGCTGTTCCGGGTAAAGGTCGTCGGTTCAA
>JAOUJL010000225.1 GCA_029883255.1 Candidatus Bathyarchaeota archaeon
AATATGCGCAGTTTCAGAGAGAAGTCACCGTGGATAGTATCTTGAAGGAAAGGTCTATGACACGAAGCCCTCTGGGACTGTACGATTTTGCTCCCATTTCAGACGGCTCAGCCGCCTTAATTCTAGCAAGTCCTAAAATGGCCAAAGCACATACTGACGTACCAGTACACATTGTGGGTTATTGTGCAGCTACAGATTACGTCACATTTCCCTCACGTGAGAACAGAACTGGATTCATCGCGAGCGAAATAGCGATGGAAAACGCTGTTAAAATGTCAAAAGTAGACGTAAGCGATATTCAATTAGCCGAGCTCTACGATCAATCCACCTTGTTAGAAATGATAGCCTTAGAAGATCTGGGCTTTTCAAAAAAGGGTGAAGCCTGGCTTGACATCTATAACAGCTGTAGAGATTACAAAGGGTTTTATGAGGTTGATGGAAAAAAACTTTTTGTGAACACAAACGGCGGTCTCAAGGCGGATGGAAACCCGTTAGGCGCCACTGGAGGAGCCCAAATCTTTGAAATCGTCAAACAACTCAAAGGAGAAGCTGGCGACAGACAAGTGAATACAAATGAGATTCCGCGGTATGGTTGTGTCTTAGAGCTTGAGGGATTCGGAACAAAGGCGTACATTCACATCTTGAGTAGGGATTAACATGAGCAGCGAGCCTATGGAAAGAAGAGTCTCATACATAGGTGATAGACTCAGAGGTAGCCGATGCAGCATCTGTGGCAAAGAATACTTCAGATCCAAAGACTACTGTGGAAAGTGTGGAAGGAAAAGTTTCGGCAAGCTGGAAGATGTCGATTTCTTCTACGAAAAA
The DNA here is from genome assembly GCA_029883255.1 of Candidatus Bathyarchaeota archaeon. Next base: position 826 of record JAOUJL010000225.1, read on the forward strand.
GGAACACTAGAAGTTTGCACTCTTGTCAATAAACCTACAAACAGATTTACCAAGTTCGGCCCCTACATCTACGGGATTGTCACATTTCATAATGGAAAGGTAAGAGTGCCAAGCAGGTTAACTGATCTCATCTTGAACAATAAAGAAATCGAACTCTCCAGCCTTGAAGGTAGGAACGTTGTTCCAAGATTCAGAAGAAGATATGCCGTGAAGCAGAGCGAGATAATCCCAACGATCTCTTTAGCGTTCACTTTTGCTGATGAGTACTACCCACACCAGAAATACAAAGTGACTAAACCCAAAAAGGAGTATGAGACGCCTGGAATCGTTGGATACGGCGTGTACGTCTCCAAATTCAGAATTAAAGAAAGAGCCATGGAAAGGTCCATACCATTCATGGATGAAGATGCCATCACGGCCGCGGTTGAGGCTGGGAAAATGGCTCTGATTCATTCTGGCATAGACTCTTCGCTTGTGGGCAAGGTCTATGTGGGTTCAGAGTCTAATCCTTATGCAGTAAAGCCTATCGCTTCCAAAGTAGCTCAGGTGTTGAAGCTCGGTGAGGAAGAAAAAGTCGATGGTTTGCAGGGCGTAGACGCAGTTGACACGGAGTTTGCTTGCAAGGCTGCCACAAGCATGTTCAAAGATGCAACATCACTGGTGTACTATCCTGGTGTGAGTACGACTTACGCCATGGTGATAGGCACGGATAATTCTCAGGCTGCACCTAGAGAGGAGCCTGGAGGGGAATTAGACCTCTTTGTTGGTTATGGTGGTTCAGCCTTCATTTTCGGCATGCAAGACGTCATCGCCGAAGTGGAGGGCTGGTACTCGTGCACATCGGATACGCCAGACTTTTGGAGGAGAGCGCTTGAACCCTATCCCAGACATGGTGGTCGTTTCACAGGTGAGCCTGCCTACTTCAAGCACGTCGTGAAGGCTTGTAGAAAATTGATGGAAAAGTTAAATCTACAACCCAGCGACGTGAACTACTTCATTTCCCATCAGCCTAACGTAGGCTTTCCAATCAAAGTGGCCAAGGAACTAGGGTTCAAAGAGGAACAGTATATGCTGGGTCTCAAAGTCTCCAAGTTTGGCAATACTTACTCCGGTGCTTCACCTATTGGATTAGCGGCGGTTCTGGACAAAGCCAAGTCAAACGAGAGGATAATACTTGTTAGCTATGGGTCTGGGGCTGGGAGCGATGCTTATTCCCTGATTACAACCAGCCAGGTCGAGGAGAAAAAGCGCCGACAAAAATTCACTGTGCAACATCAGATTGAAAATAAGCACATAGAGTTTGTGGACTACAATACCTACAGAAAGTTCAAGCTCGGACTTTAGAGCGTTATCACGTTACGCAACTAATTGGCAACAGCAACCATAGCGGAATTTGACAATCGACAAAGCGTTGGAACAATAGAACCTGATAAGTTTCGTTAGAGTGTTTAAGAACCAGTTGAAGCGCATCTTTTATATTACAAGAGTCGATATGAAAGGACAAAAGGTGAACAAGCGAAAGTTGTTTGTCCGTGAAATATTCAGGGTTTTGTATTCTCCACTTGAGGCGTTCAAGGAAATTGCTAAAAAACCTGACGTCAAGGGTCCTATGCTAATTTTGTTGATCACCGTGCTTGTCACAGCAGGAGCACAGTATATCAGTGCTTCCAAGACATCTTTTGAGAATCCGACGCCTGAGACAGATACATGGACCGAATCAACTTCACTTTGGACTTCTAACGGAGTGTTATCAGACGACACAGATCGCATAGTTGGAAATTATAGTGTGAAATCTTTCTCTTCCAGTGACACATGTATTTGGATGAAACTAACCGAAATAGGACCGTTTGACTGTTCAGGAGACTCGGGTTACAGAGGCTTTTCTTTTCGAATTAAATGGATACATCAAAATGAGATGCCTCCGAATTCTAACGCAACATTACAATTATTTTCTTACGAGGAAAATCGTTACTTCCAATGTAATTTAGGCAATAATATAACAAGCTCAAGCAATGAATGGGCGAATTCTACAGTTAGTGTTGGTATAGAGCAAGGTTGGGTTCCAGTTAATTCTCCAGACTGGAAAAACATAACGGGATTAGAATTCCGATTAGCTTGGTTGCCTTCTGACGCCGCAAACCTAACAATGAAAATCGATGACGTGTATTTTGGAGAATATGTTTCCCC
>JAOUJL010000227.1 GCA_029883255.1 Candidatus Bathyarchaeota archaeon
CGGCCATTCTTTTGGCCTTTTGGACTGGCACAGAGTTTTCTTTGAACCATAGAAGCAGCTCCTTGGTTGTCTTTAATCCAACTCTTCTTCCGAACGCTGTTGGACATTGGCTGACGGCTTCAATGAAGGCGAAGCCTTTGGTAGCGAGGGCTTTTTTCATAGCTTCTCTCAGTTGTTCAACGTGAAAGGTTGTCCAGCGAGCCGCGTAGCAAGCTCCAGCCGCAACTATGAGACGGGTAACGTCGAAGGGGTGTTCGAAATTTCCATATGGCGTAGTTGTGGTTTTTGCTTTGAACGGGGTTGTTGGAGCCATTTGGCCGCCTGTCATTCCGTAGATCATGTTGTTCACCATAATGACTGTGATGTCAAGGTTCCTGCGTGTTGCGTGGATTAGGTGGCTTAGGCCAATTCCTACGAGGTCTCCGTCTCCACCGAAAACTACAACGTTCAGTGTTGGTCGAACAAGCTTTACTCCTGTTGCAGCTGGTATGCTTCTGCCATGGGTTGTGTGGATGGAGTCTGCCTTGAAGTATGGAGATGGAATCCAAGCTGCACATCCGATTCCGCTACAGAACACAAACTTGCGGAGGTCTTCATAGCCTAATTCGTGAACGGCTCTGAGGAAACAACTCATCACTGTTGGGTTGCCACAGCCAGGGCAGAAGGGAAGAGGCATGTCCCTTAGATATTTTCGAATGGAGAGTTCAGTCAATGTTTTTCACGCTTCTGGTGATTTCTGTTAGTAGTTCTTCGGGTGTTATCATTTCTCCGCCGCCGATTTTATTTATGGGAAGAACAGGTACGGCGCCGTGTACTGTTCTTTCTACTTCGTAGAAGATTTGTCGCAGATTCATTTCTGGTACGAATATCATTTTTATGTTTTTGGCTAGGGTTTGAATGATTTTTTCTGGGAAGGGCCATAAGGTTTTGAGTCGGATTGATCCTGCGTTTATTCCTTTCTTTTGGGCGAGTTCTATTGTTTCGTCTACGGTGCGTGAGGTGCATCCGTATGAGATGATGATGATTTCGCAGTTTTCGATGTTGTGGTCTTCATGGTTTATGATTTGATTTGCGTTTTTGTTTATTTTCTCAAATAGTCTTTCAACAAGTTGTCTATGTACGATTGGGTCTGCGGTGTAGCGGTGTCCATGTTTGTTGTGGGTTGAGCCTGTTACTGGTATGTTGAAGCCGTCTCCTACTGAGGGCATTGGTGGTATTTCTTCTGTGTCAAAGAATGCTTTGTCTGTTTTTTTTGGTTTTTTTCGGTTGATTATTTTGATTTTGTCTGATGGTGGTATGATGATTTTTTCTCTCATGTGGGCGATGATTTCGTCTGCGAGGAGTATGACTGGGGTTCGGTATGTCTCCGCTAGGTTGAATGCTCTGATGGTGAGGTTGTACATTTCTTGTACTGAGTTTGGTGAGAGTACGATTGGGGTGTAGTCGCCGTGTGTGCCCCAGCGTGCTTGCATTACGTCTCCTTGTGCGCATTTTGTTGCTTGTCCTGTGCTTGGTCCTGCTCTTTGGATGTTTGCGATTACGCATGGTGTTTCTGTCATGAATGCGTAGCCTATGTTTTCTTGCATGAGGCTGAATCCTGGTCCTGATGTGGCTGTCATGGCTTTTGCTCCTGCCCAGCTTGCGCCTATAACTGCGCCTAGTGCGGCTAGTTCGTCTTCCATTTGTATGGCTATTCCGCCTGTTTGTGGTAGTCTTTTTGCTAGGTGTTCTGCTATTTCGGTTGCTGGTGTGATTGGGTATCCGGCGAAGAATTTGCATCCGGCTGTGATGGCTGCTTCTGCGCATGCTTGGTTTCCTTGCATAAAATATGTGTCTGGTGGGATTTGTTTGGTCATACGGTGTCTCTCTTTTTGCGGGTGTTTGTATGTTTTTTGTGGTTTGGTTTAAAGGTTTATTTGTGTGTTTTTGATGTGCTTGTATCGTTATCGGGTATGTCTCTCTCTTATTAGACCCCCTATAGCCCCCCTATATATACCCCCTATAACTTTTTACAGTGTTCTGATTCTCTCTCTTATAGACCCCCCTATAATTTTTTTAGTTTTTGACAAAGCTTGGTTTTGGTTGGTTTTTTGAAAATAAGCTTGAAAACGGTTTATCCCACGTATAAAAATGTATCGAAATGTACGGAAACGTATGGAATTGTACAGAATTGTATGGAAAAGGTGGAAAAAGGTGGGAAAAGATAGGAAAAGATGGCGGCTGTATTGGAGAATACGATTTTTCCTGTGTTGCAAACGCCCACGTACTCCTCAACTGCAAGTTCCCCTACCTATGGGGTCGCAGGATGTGTCAGATGCATGCATAAGAGTGGTTATCTTTGCTTAAAGGGCAAATCCTTCAAGCATGTTGGAGAAAATCTCTTGATCACTCCGTCTTCCAGGCTAACTATGAAGCTTTTGAGGTCCAAAATATAGTCTTTCCAGTCAAGTCTCATCTGATTCCACTTGCGAGTGTAGTCTGTGAAGTCATGGTGAAAGGAGATAATTGCACTAGTCATGCCTAAACCTTCTCCAATACCTGCAAATATGGCATTAGGAAATTTTTCAGTATATTTTTGGGCTCTTTTGAATACTTCTGGGGAACGAATTTCCGGCTTCATTTTGATAAGGGTTATTGCTAACAATTCAAATCCCATCTTACTGAAATCTGGAGTGATTGTGTAGTCTTGGATCATTCCGCTTTTTTCAAGTTTGTGTCGAGTCCTTGTGATTGTAGGCTGAGAAACCTTGAGAAGCTTTGCAAGTTCTCGGTCACTCCTTTTTGAATTATTGAGGAGTTCTCGTAACAATTTTTCAGCTAATTCCTTTCGCATGGGTTACACTTATGTAATGACTTTAATAAGATTTTTGCAAATGAAAGATTCTGAAGGGTTAACCCTCTTTTTTCTTTATGCATGCATTAGTCAGACACGGATTTAGATATTTCAAATGCATAAATTTATATGTTAAATTCTTATCAGTTAACAAAAGATGAAGGGAATGCGTAACT
>JAOUJL010000228.1 GCA_029883255.1 Candidatus Bathyarchaeota archaeon
CAAGGTGCATGTATAGTAGGGTGTTTTCAATTTTTCTGTGTCCTAGGAGCTGCATAACGTGGAAGATGTCTCTTGTGCGGTAGTATTCCATTGTTGCTTTCCAGTGTCGGTAGGTGTGTGAGTATAGGTTTTGGAGCTACTGCTGATTTGATGAGGAAAGAAGGAATGAAACTTTACCCCCTCTCTCTCTGACGGTAAGACAAGAAGATAGACACACAGACAGACAGGCGCGCGCGCTAGTGTATGACTATCGATACGTTTTTGTTCTGCGGATTAGATTGAATTAGAAGCTCGAATAAGTCGCTTCACTCAACACGAGGGGTCAAGAGGCGATTGTAAGTGGACGAAAAGCGGAAATCTCCAATAAGAATCGTCAAGTTTCAGAATGAGGACGCTCAAAAGCTAGCGGAGCTCTTAAACTCCTTTGATCGGGAAGGTCTTTGGGAGGAGGATCCTGGAGGGTTCACCAAAGGCATTCCGTTCACTGCGGAAAGAGTGCTGAGTACTTTTCCTGCTGGATTTAAGAACATATGCATCTTGATTTCGACGTATAAAGGCATGTTTACTGGTATTTGTAGTCTTCATCCTCATTCTGAAGACGCAGAAGCTGCCTACATAGGATTGTTTGGAGTTCATCCTGACTATCTTGGCAAAGGACATGGAAAAGCGCTGATTCTCAAAGCAGTCAAGATTACTGCTGACAAAGGTCTGAGACGTGTGGATCTGAACACTTGGGCAGGTAACATGCGGGCTGTGCCCTTGTACAAGAAGTCTGGTATGTTTTGGGTGCCTGAAACCAGTGTGTACATGCAGGACTTTGTCCCTGGAATCATCAACTTCCCGTTAGCAAGGGAATTTTTCAAGAGACATGATTGGTATTCGTCACAGGTGCGAAAACTCGAGCTTGTTCCCGATGAGTTCAAGCTGGAAGGAATGGAAGTGTACCCTTACGAGTTCGCTGAGGGCAAGAATCACCTTAAGGTGTGGGTAGACAGATACAGCAGAAGCATAATAGGAATTGAAAAGGTCTCCGACAACAAACTTCTGAAGATTGTATGCAGACTCGATGATCACAAGGTGATCGCAGGAGTAGAACACGAGCTTATAATGGAGATTGTGAACGCCACAGGGAGCGACATGCCTGGGTCAGTGTTCCTGTCTGGGTTCGAGGGCATGGACTTCATCAGCCACCCAAGAGAATCCTTCAAGATTGAAAACGGAAAGTCCATCAAGTTAAGAGCAAAATTTGTAGTAAGACCTGAGATAGATGTTCCTGACGTCTCTCGGAAGCAGAGGGCAATTAAGGCGAGCCTGATACTCAATGGCGAGCTAATTCCGTTTGAAATCGGGATGCGCATCCTGCCACTTCTTAAATTCGAGACTTTTCCTGAAACCATGACTCTGATGCCGGGAACAACTGGAAACTTGCAGATAAACTTATACAACAACTCCAAGGAACATTTCAAAGGAAACGTCTTCGTCATCGACGAAAACAGTCGACTCTCGCTTGGCGAAACCGCTATACCGATGGATATTCCACCCAAGAGCCACGCTGGCTTCACCATAAGCATGAGAACTCCAGAAGACCAGCCTACATCTGCAATCCCGCTGCAACTCTTTGCGAAAGGAGAAATCAAAGGCTTCAGTGTTGCAACTCGAACCGAAACCATCTTTGTCAAGTGCTTGAGACCCGGAGGCATAGTATCCTCGACTGAGAGAACAGAACAGGAAAGATTCGTTGTGGTTGAAAATGAAGACCTGGTTGCGCGGGTGCAGCTGAGAGGGGCACTGCTAGAAATCGCTTACAAGAGCGGCTTGTATGGGCGACAGAATGTACTGATCCGTGGAGGATTCGGAGTTGGACCACCTTTCGGCTTCACGAAACCTGTTGACTTCGAATACGATATTTTGAGGAAACCAGAGAGCCTAGAGCTAGTTCTATCAGGTTTGCATCCAGACAAACCAGGCATCAAAATGATGCGAGTTCTGACCTTCTACGCAGGGACTTCACTCATAAAAGAACAAATCAGGATTGTCAACATGAACCCAGACGTAACCTACGATATAAGCGTACGAATCAGTGGATCAAGCTCAGTGCGGAACGTGTTCACGATGGTTGTGCCACTCAAAGACACGCTTGAGCACGAGATGGTTTTGTTTCCAGCCTCAGATTCAGACTTGCCTACAGACCCAAATGATTACAGGGAGTCATGGGTTTGTTTCCAGAGCCAAGCGCAAGGCTTCTCTTTTGGGCAGATTTGGTCAAACGAGAAGCTTTCCAAGGTCAGATTTAGTGAGCAGTCCCTCTTCACTCCTGAATACGCATTAGGTCAAGTGAAGCCTGGGCAGACGGTCTGTACATCAGAGTCTTACTACGTCATTGATAATGGAAACTGGCAGACTATCCGTAGGAAATGGCGGTCGCTGGTCGAGGAGAAGATGCATTTTGAAGAAGGACCAGTTGAGTCGAAGCCTCTCTTCAACATACGATTAGCGGAAAGTACGCTTTACGGCACAGCCGAATTGAAGACGCAGCTAGAAGCTGTGAACTCGAGGAACAAGGAGGCTACTGGAAAGATACTTCTGGTTCCACCGAAGGGCTGGAAAATTGTTCCCTCAGAGATAGATTTGACCAAAGTAACATCCAGTAGTCCCTTCTCAGCCAATGTGTCACTTCATCCTCCTGCCAAGGCCGAGCTGGGTGTTCACAGCGGATCCATCGACTTCTATACTGACAGACAGATGATTCGGTTTCATCTTGATGTTTGCCTTCTTTCCACAACCTCAAAGCACAAGGTGTCGGCTATGCATAGCAAGGAGGAAGGCAAACGAGTGGTCAAGGTCTCTAATGGCTTGCTCAAGTTCAAGGCTAGCGCAGAATTCGCCGGATGTCTCTATTTCCTGTCGAGAGAAGACGAAGTGAACCAATTGTGCTCGAACTTCCCCCACATTGGAACAAAAGTGTTTCTGCAGAACTACACAGGGGGAG
>JAOUJL010000229.1 GCA_029883255.1 Candidatus Bathyarchaeota archaeon
AGGGGTTTTCACTGGGGACACGCTGTTTTCGGGTTCCATTGGAAGAACAGATTTTCCCGAAAGCTCTCAAATGGATATGCGGTTTTCTTTGAAGAAATTGGCAAGCTTATCAAACCATCTTGTTGTTTATCCTGGACATGGACCGGTAACAAGGCTTGGTGAAGAAAAACGTAGTAATCCGTTTTTGCAACGGCTATGATCACAATGTATTTCTGAACAAGTCTTCTTCGCTTGAAATCTGTAGTTCGCTTATACTGCGTTCTTCACATAACTGTGTAACATTGTTTAGGCCTTTAAATACGACAACTGGTGTTGCCTCTCTCGCCTGTCCCATAAGCAGTTCAGCCGCTGCAGCGATCTCATCTATCACCGCAACATTTTTTACTTTCAGAATCTGCCCGAAGAGGTCCTCTTTTCCTCGATAATCCTTGAATGGATTAATTCCAGCCACACCTATAGCGAAGTTCACTTGTCCACGTCTGAAGGGGCGACTGTAGGTGTCACACACAACTACTGCAACATTTTTTCCCGTTAGTTCCTTAATTTCCAAGCGACATTTTTCCGCTGATTCGTCTGGGTTTTCTGGCAATAGCGTGAAGTTGCCTCTGCCTTCCACGTTTGACTTGTCTATTCCAGCGTTTATGCAGATCAAACCGCGTTTATCCTCCACCAATAACACTTCATGAGAAGCCTTCATTATCCTTTTTGTCTCTCTCAAAACCAGTTCGGCAAATTTAGGGCTTTTCCCGGTTGTTTTTGCGATTTCCTCAGCTTTCTTCGAGGAAACAATTTCTCTAAGTCTTACTATCCTATTTTCAGCTTTCGAAAAAATCTTCTGTGCAATAGCTATCACATCTCCGTCTTCAATTTTCAAGCCGTTTTTTCTAGCTGTTTCGACAATTATTTCGGCTATGTCATCTCCAGTTTTTATTAACGGGAAGTCGTCTAGAGCAGTTGCCATAAAGCTTTTCAAGCAGTTTCCTCTCCATTGCGTTCTAGGTTGTTCTTTTACTTCGTTAAAACTCTTGCCTATTTCTTCGTTTGCAGCGAAATGCACTGCCACAGATTTTGAACATTTATGAAGACTTCGACTATTTTGCATCTGGCTGTTTTTTTCCTTTGGCGGCAGATTTTGATTCCGCGTCTTTCTGTGGCGTATTCGAAGACTGTTACGATCAATTCTTCACATCCTCTAACGTTTTCTGTTGTCTCAACAGGGTATTCAGCTCCGAATCATGCGGGCCTTCAAGCAGCAAATAAATGTTGAAGCCGCAAAAGAAGTAGTAGTCGCTAAGGCCTATCGGACTACTACTTTTGAACGGTTTAGTTGTCGTCGTCACGAACATCGTAGACAACGACAAGTGAAAGAGTCCCAGCCAAGGAAGACATGTGGTGAAGGTTCTCTTCCAATTGCGCAGAAACTGGCTTAAATGTTGTTGTGGCCTCCCTAGGCCGCCTACAACAACAAATCATGAAGGTCTAAAAATGATGGTGACTTACCACACAAAAACAGCTTCATCTTTACTTGACTCAGATAAAAGAAAAAGCGGATTTTCCGAAGATGACGCCAACTTTCCCCAGTTATTACAAAATTCTTATAATATTAAGTGCGCATGATAGCCACCGTGCAACAAGTTCTAATCTGATATCGTAAGGTTTAATAAACATGATGTGTAAACATATTTGGTTGATACCATGTTGGACCTGATGATCTTTCCTGTCAACATTTACATCCCGGCCTGTAAAACAAAATTAACACTCCATAATTATTCTAGATTCATAATGTTTAAACCAATATCGGCTAGAGGGATACTGCAGGGTTGACTGTAAGCACGGATGCGTGAATATGAAGAAAAAGTTGGAACTGTTCGCCATTTTACTAACCATAACTTTTAGCACCCTTACTCTTGCAGACAAACCGCTATTTCCCATCGTAAACGCAACTTATGTTGAAGGTTTGATTACACAAGATACTGTTTGGACTTTGGTGGACAGCCCCTTTGTAGTGTCAAAAGATGTGACTGTTTGTCCAAACGTGACTTTAACAATAGAGCCTGAAGTTGAAGTGAGGTTTGGAGGAAGTTTTTCGCTAATAGTGGAAGGAAGACTTGTTGCAAAGGGCACAAAGGACAAAATGATAACGTTCACATCGAACAAATATGAACCAGAAGCTGGAGACTGGGAAACAATTAACTTCACTGGAAAACAGTCGTCTTTATTCTTACATTGTATCATAGAGTATGGAACAAACGGAATAACAGTGGAGAATGGCGTCTTAAACATCCAGAGAAGCTTAGTAGTCAATAACGCCATGAGCGGCATTTACATAGCTGGGGGGAGCCAGGTTCATGTACAATACAACAACATAACGTCAAGTGGAGACGGCATAACCTTAGCTGGAAACTTAACATCAGAGATAAACATACAACAAAATAGAATCTTGCTCAATAAGCAAAGTGGAATACTTCTTGCAGCAGACGCTTACGACAACACCATTATTCTCAACAATGCAGTCTCAGAAAATTATTATGGATTTTACGTTTCGACCAACACAAGTACATTCATTACCCGAAATTATATTTCAAACAACACCATCGGAATTTTCTACGGAGAAGGAAAAGACCATACAGCCTACCTTAACGACATCTACGACAACAGCCTAGGCATGGATGTTTCGCTCAACACTGCCGTTAATGCAGAACATAATTACTGGGGTGACAAAAGCGGACCATACCATGAATCATTGAATCCGCGTGGAATGGGAAATCCCGTGGCTGGCGACGGAGTGAATCTCGATTTCATATTCTTTCTAACAGCTTCCATTGACTATGACAACACACTTCCCACGGCGATCCTTTGGACAGATAAGACCTTAGTTGCACCAAATCAAAACGTCACGTTCATAGGTACCGATTCCTACGATGATGGACGTGTCGACCAGTACTTCTTCGATTTCGGAGACGGAACCGACAGCAGCTGGACAACATT
>JAOUJL010000230.1 GCA_029883255.1 Candidatus Bathyarchaeota archaeon
CCGAAAAACAAAAGTATACCTCTTACACCGCGACGGGATGTAGATTTGCTACCGACTGGAAAGGAGACTGGGAACTCGACACGCTACAAACGGGAAGCATCGACAGCGTTATACTAAATTTGCCAAGAGCCTCATACGATGCCGAAGGAAGTCGATCCGCGTTCTTCAGACTTTTAGATGAACGACTAGAGATGGCGTGCCGCGCATTAGAAATAAAGTATCGAACACTCAGGCAACGCGCAAGAGAAGGACTGCTTCCATTTCTTACACAGAAAGCTAACGGCAACCACTATTCCAGACTTGAAAACGCTACTCGCCTCGTCAGTTTTGTCGGACTAAACGAAACAGTAGAATCATTCCTCGGGAAAACTATAAGCGAGGATAACGAAGCCATGGATTTTGCCAAAGAAACAGTGGGACACCTTTCTAAAACTGTTCAAAGTTACGCGAAGAAACCTGAAACTCGTGTAACCCTCTCTATGGTGCCCAGCACTAACACGGCGAAGAGGTTAGCGGAACTGGACGTGGAACATTGCGGCTGGGCAAAGGTTCACGTTCAAGGCACCAAAGAACAACCTTTCTACACAGACATGGTTGCTGTACCTTTAACAAACAAAACTTCTTGGAAGGACCGATTACACATTGAAGAAGAGTTTCACAAACTAACTCCAGGAAGCCACCTCGCAATCATACAACTCGCTGATTCCAAACAAGACCCGGACGGACTCTTGTCAACCACAAAAGAAATTGCGAAGAAATATAAAGTGGGACTTTACGCCTACAACAGAAACCTCGCTTATTGCGCTAACTGCCAAAAAACCTTTTATGGGATACCGCCAAAATGTCCGTCATGCGGATCAGTTAATATGCTGATTTGCTTCAGCCGTGTCTCAGCGAAGCATTTGGCAGCATCTTTTTCGAATCCAGCCCAGATTTCAGCTCTAAGCAACCGAGCATCATACGTGTCAATTTCAACTTGAATTTCGTACAAAATTTTATACAACTTCTCTAAAAATTTAAAATAGAATTATCTTCCATTTATGTTATCCTTGCGTTGCGAGGAGTTCTCATGGGTTCTTTGAAATATTCTGTAGGCTCTCTCGGGCATACGCCACGATCTGATAGAATCGTGGTTTACACATCTAGTGGGTGCCCCAGATGTGCTATGCTTAAAGAGTGGCTAAAGAGCAGAGAAAAAGAGTTCGAGGAGAAAGACCTAGAAAACGTGGACGTTATGGCTGATTTAGTTATGAGAAACGCAGTCGTTCTCTCGGCGCCAGCTCTGGAAGTTAAAGAAAACGTTTATAGAGAAGACGAAATTTTTGACAGAAATGGGCGGATCAACGGTGAGCTCTTACACATTTTAGAAGGAAAGTAAATGGAAACTGGCGAATCAACTTTTGAAGAAGCCCAACCGAAAGTCAGGAGAACCGATGGCTTTATCGTGCCGTGGAATCGAAACGCCATCGTGAGACAGCTCCTAACAGAGACAAAACTCGCCAAAGAATTCTATGATGTGAGGCCAATAAGTAAGGAAGAAGCCGGGGAAATAGCTATTGATGTTGAAAAAAGAATCTTCGATTTAAAGCTTAGATTTGTAAGCGGTCCGCTCATAAGGGAAATGGTAAACAACATTTTGCTCGACAGATCTAAGGAAAGACCAGAGTATACCCTATACAGAAATCTTCTAACGCGAGTGGGAACGCCAGTTTACGACTCCTATTTGATAGATGTGGGACAAGGCTTCAAAGCTAAGGAAAATGCAAATCTTCAACCCAATCCTGAGACGGCTCATAAAAGAAAGGCCGACTGGGTTTCCGAAGAAGAATACCTGCTCCTAATGCCTCCGAAACTCGCTGACGCCCACCTATCAGGAGACCTTCACATACACGACCTCGAATATTTTGGAACAAGACCCTTCTGCCAGGATTGGGATCTCCGCTACTTCTTCTATTACGGATTAATGCCAGACGGAATTGGCACTAGAACAAGCGTTGCTGGTCCAGCTAAGCACCCAGAGGTTGCAATGCTTCATACCGCAAAAATTCTGGCTTCTGCACAAACAAACTTTGCCGGCGGTGAGGGATTCTACAACTTTTTGGTTTTCCTCGCTCCGTATATGAGGGGACTGGGCTACAAAAAAGTCAGACAACTGATGCAGATGATGTTTTTTGAATATACACAGGCCTATGTGGCTAGAGGTGGACAACTCGTCTTCAGTAATATTCAGGTACAGCCGGGGGTTCCAGAACTCTGGAGAAAAGTTCCCGTTGTAGTGAGGGGGCGAGTTGGGCCCGATGTCTACGGTGACTACGAGGATGAAGTTCGCCTCATGTTTAAGGCACTTTATGATGTGGCTTATGAAGGTGATCATTGGGGGAAGCCTTTTAATTTCCCAAAACTAGAAAACACTTTGAGCCCTGAGTTTTTCAAGCCTGAATACGACGACTTCTGGCTCGACGTTCACAAAGTCGTAGCCAAATTTGGAATACCCTACTTCGATAATTTGATGCCAGCGTACAGAGGATATGGGAAAGGCGTTTCATGTTACCAATGTTGTGCTTACTGCTTTGTTGAAACGCCAGAAGACAGCCCGGACTTCGAAGACAAGCTTTACTTCAACGATGGGAAACACTTTACCATGGGGAGTTGGCAGGTTGTAAGTCTGAACCTTCCAAGGATGGCCTATAAAGCTAATGGCGAAGACGACAGACTCTTTGAAGAAAGCCGGAGATTAATGGACTCTGCAGTTGAAGTGTTTAAAATCAAAAAGAAGTGGATGGACCTCGTGGCAAAACACAATCGAATACCCTTCGCGACGCAACGTCCATTGGATCCAAAAACTGGTAGAAAGGGAACTTCAGCAGTAGACTTTGATGAGCTAGCCTTTACGATAGGCATTGTAGGCGGAAATGAGATGGCTCAGTGGCATACGGGCTACCAACTTCATGAGGATTCTGAGGCAATTAGGATTCTTGTTA
>JAOUJL010000231.1 GCA_029883255.1 Candidatus Bathyarchaeota archaeon
TTTTGGACTTTTCTGGGAATATACGCCTACACCCGACTCAGATCCGCGTCAAGTCGCTGATGGGGAAGATCCTGTCTAAAATAGAGGTTCCTAAAAAAGTGCAAATTCTAGACTTAACCGGAGGTACTCTCAAGGTGTTCGTTGATGGCATTCAAATGATGAGGGCGTTCGGAAATCTGATCACAAACGCAATTGAAGCCATGCCAAAGGGCGGAAAACTTGAGATCAAATCTGAGAAGACAAAAAACTGTCTCAAAATAACCTTTAGAGATACAGGTGTGGGGATCTCCAGAAAGAACCTGAGAAAACTGTTTACTCCACTTTTCACAACAAAGGCGAAGGGCATAGGTATGGGATTAGCCATCTGCAAACGCATAATAAGCGTCCACGGAGGTTCAATCGACGTCAAAAGTAAGGAAGGAGCAGGCACCCTAGTCACAGTTGCCATCCCGCTTAGGGAGGAAAAGGACAAACATAAAAAATAGGAGGTGCAAGCGTATGAGTGAGAAAGCAAACATACTTGTTGTCGACGACGACCCCAGCATACGAAAGACTCTCAAAGCTATACTAGAGGAGAAGGGATACGACGTTGAAACAGTAGAGACTGGAAAAGAGGCTATAAGAAAATCGAAGACAGGCTTCTACAACCTGGCCCTGATAGATATTCGACTGCCTGATATGGAAGGCGTAAAGCTTCTGACTAGAATGACGGAAACAAAACCTAGAATGGCCAAAATAATAATCACCGGATATCCGTCTTTACAAAACGCCGTCGAAGCCCTGAACAAGGGAGCAGACGCCTATATCATTAAACCCTTCGACATAGATAAGATGTTGGCCACGGTCGAAGATCATCTTGATAGACAACACAAAGCCCAGAAAATGAACCAAGAACAGGTCACGGAATACATTGAAACACGAGTGCGCCAACTAGAACGAGAAAAACGATGACAACATTTCTGTGATAAATGTTATTGCGTCTTCAATTTTCTAACAAACTAAAAAATGCTTAAGGTTAAAATATACGAAAAGTTAGAAAGATAGAAGCAGTGTAGATTTCTGCAACGAAGGTTGTTGAATTCATTGAGAAAAATTCCTCAGATATTTAAGAAGGCTCGTGAAGAGAAAAGAAATTATCTACTTGAACCAGAGGCCAAAACGGTATGCAGAGAATATGGGATACCCGTAACGAGGTTCAAAGTGGCAAAAAACGTTGATGAGGCTGCAAAGTTTGCTGAAGAAATGGGTTATCCTGTGGTTCTCAAAATTGTTTCTCCCGATGTTATTCACAAGTTTGATGTAGGCGGCGTTATCCTTGATTTGAACAGCGCCCAAGAGGTTAAAGACGCTTACAAGAAAATCTTGGAAAACGTAAAGAAACACAAGTCAGACACCAAGATTATAGGCATTCTTGTTCAAGAGATGGCCCCTCAGTCAACCGAGGTCATCGTTGGAGCAACAAAGGACCCTCAGTTTGGCCCAGCTCTGATGTTCGGACTCGGCGGAATCTTTGTTGAGGTTCTCAAAGACGTAACATTTAGAATAGCCCCCATCACTAAACAAGACGCCCAAGAGATGGTCACCGAAGTAAAAGCATATCCAATTCTCAAAGGCTATCGAGGACAACCCTCTGTAGACATCGATGCCATCGTAGACATTTTGCTGAATACCTCAAGGCTGGTGATGGATCATCAGGAAATTAAAGAACTCGATCTGAACCCCGTCATGGTCTACGAAAAAGGTGCGATAACGGTCGATGCAAGAATCATACTGGAATAAGAGTCCTAACCACCCCAAGTATGAAGTATTCTCTGCATGTATGCAAGTGCAAAACCACATTGTAACCCGTCGAGAGATCAAAGAGAACTGGGGCGCCCACTTTTTTCATCAATAGAAGGAACAACTTGATTCAAAGAATCCTTGAATAGGTCAAACCCGGCGTAGGAAGAAAAAAACGTGCCTGAATCCCTCAAACAGAAAATTGCGGAACTTAATCAAATACTCGCCCCGCTTAAGAAGGAACTCGACAAATTGAACTTTGAAGCAAAAGATTGGGCTGAAAAAAGAAATACTATACATAGACAGATTAAAAGGCTGCGACAAGAAGCCGTCGACCTTAAACAGAGACGTGACACATTGAACGAACAAGTTCAAGAGCTTAAAAGCCAACGAGAAAAAACAAGAGTGAAACGTAAACAAAAGCATGTTCAAATTATGACACTAAAGGAGAAAATAAGCGAACTCGTGAGAAAGAAACCTCCTCAAGGCATGGAAAACATACAGAGAGAAATCGAAAAACTTGAGTGGAAGATTCAAACTAGTTCTCTCTCACTAGAAGAGGAAAAGTTGTTGATTGATCAAGTGCGAGTGTTTGAGAACAAATTGTCAGTCTACAAAAAAATGCAGAAACTACGAGAAAAACTCATCGAGCTTCAAATTGAAGAGAAAACGCTTGAGACTAAGGCAAATATCTACCATGAAAAACTCTCGAAACTCGCTAAGCAAAGTCAAAAGCTTCATGAAGAAATGCTCGATGCACTGAATAGGACTTGCGCCCTTCAAACTGATGCAGACGACATGCATCAAAAATTTTTGGAGACCAAACAGAAAGCACAACATCCTCATCAAAAATACATGGAACTTTCATGTCAAATCAAATCTCTCAAACAAGAACTACATCAGATAGAAGAGAAGATGGAAGCTAAACGCCAACTTGAACTGCGCAAAGAATTGGAAGAAAGAGCGTTGGAAAAGTTAAAACGTGGCGAGAAGTTAACGTGGCAAGAATTCAAGGTTCTCGCTCACAAGAGATTGTATGATTCTTAAAATTCTGTATGTGCACAGTTTACGGAACTTTAAAGAAGGATGGAAGACAAAAAGTTAAATGATAAAGATTTAGCAGAGGAATGAGCGAAAGGCGATGCCAAAGCCCACAAAAAAAGAGTCGGAACGCAT
>JAOUJL010000233.1 GCA_029883255.1 Candidatus Bathyarchaeota archaeon
ATGAGCTTTTTCCTTCAAGTATAGCAGCTAGACAAGCGAGGCTTAAAGGGGGAACTGTTATACCAAGCACAGAGGAAACTTCAATGTGTGGTGCTGGCAGATTAATTAAGGTAACGTGCAACTTCACCTCTTCCCTTCTAAGACTATGGGTATCCGCGCATGCTCCCTTTCAAGTCCTTGTGTAAATGGGCATGCTTGGTTCCTCTAGTTCCCGGATGCAGCCGGGGTCGGGGGTTAGATAGTCATGGTGGTAGGCATAGGCTCTGGCTCGGCATCCCCCGCAGACGTACTTGTAAGAACATGTTCCGCATCTTCCCTTCAGTTTCTCTCGATCTCTCAGATCGTTCATTACCTTTGAATGCAACCATATGTCCTGAAACCTCTCTTTTCTGAGGTCTCCAACGACGATGGGTATGAAGACGCATGGTGTGACTAGTCCGTTGGGCTGGATGGCACAGTACAGCGTGCCCGCGCCGCACCCCCCAAGGAAGTCGGTTAAGCTCTTGGCTCGGCCATGGACTTCTGTAGCGGCAAAATGCGTCGGAGACAATACGTCTCGTTTGGTTATGAGGGATTGCTGCAAACAGACCCTTGAATATTGCGGAGCGGTGCACAACACCTCGATTTTACTGTTCACCATTTCATTGTAGAGGTACTTGAGTAGTTGCTCACGTTGCTTAGGGGACAGATCGAGGTTGACCATGGTTTCGCCTCGACCCGTGGGTATGAAGTTGAAGACGATGATCCGTTTTGCCCCTAGATTTTTGCCAAGCTCCATGATGTCTGGGATTTCGTAAAGATTGTGTTTTGTGGCGGTTGTTGCGATGCAAGTGCTTGGTCCCGCCTCAACCAAGTTTCTGATGCCCCTAAGGGTCTTGTCGAAGCAGCCGTTGACCCCTCGGAAGGACTCGTGGGTTTCCCGTCTCGCACCGTCCAGACTTACGTCTACATACCCGACTCCAGCTTCATTCAGCCTCTCTACCATCCGCTTTGTCAGTAGCGTTCCGTTGGTGGCAACCGAAATGTACATTCCCTTGTCCGCTGCGTATTCAGCCACTTCGAAGAAGTCTTTCCGCATCAGTGGCTCTCCACCTGAGAAAGCGATGGAGGCAACGCTTGCCTTGTCGAGTTGATCAATGATCTCCAGCCTCTCTTCGGTTGATAGCTCGTCTGGAGTCGGCTTTTCCGCGTTCTGGTAACAGTGCCTGCACTTGAGGTTGCAGGCGTTAGTGTAGTTCCAAACCACCAAGAAGGGAGCCGCCAGTCTCTGAGGCCTTGTTACGCCGTATTTGCTTATCCCATCCAGAATGTTGACTAACCCTTTCTTGAAATAGGGAACCCTCAGTGCCGTCCTTGCTTGATTCCTATTTACACCAAAAGCGTTACAGCCTAGGTCGATGGTCAGACCAATGATCCAAGAAGTCACTCTGCTGGCGGGAGAATGAGGAGACCTTTGATGGCCAGCATAGTCGTCTAGGGCAATCTCCAGGTAATTCTTTCCGGATTTCGAACGATCACTGCTTAAAAAACGAATCGCAAACCTAAGCAAAGGATTCTCAAGCAAGGCAAGGAACATCCCCACCGAAGCAGAATTTGGTGAGGTCCTAGGCATTACCTCCCCCATAAAACGTGTAATGAATCACTCGCCATAACTTTTTCGGTGCTCCTTCTTTTCATATGAAACATCAGTCGATAGAACCGTGTTATGATTGATAATCCAGGTCAAAGCAGCTTCAACAGAATCTGTTGACTTGGCGCAGGTGATTGTATTGAAATAGCTAGAGGCATTGAAGATAACTAGAATCAGCATTGCTTAAAAAGCAGAATCAACCGGTGAAGACGCTTCTGACGCTTTTCTTTCTGGGTCATAAACCTCTTAATCCACAACCAATTTGTTTTGGTTACACATTTAATCTTTAAAACCTGCGCAACGAAGAATTCAGAGCCAAAACATTTAGACATTAGCTGAAAAATTGGTGCTCCGGCCGGGATTCGAACCCGGGTGTCCGGCTTTCTTCCATTTTTTGGTGGCGAAAGGCCGGAATACTTGGTCCATGCATATGCATGTTTAACCTGGCTATATTTGGCAGAAGAGGAAGATTTTCCTTTCTTCTACCGGAGCCGCATTCCAGAGCATCATGCAATAATTCGTTCTGTCGTTTTAAGTTTTCTCCGTCGCGCCATGCTGAAAAACGAAAGATGCTGCTTTTCTCACAAGGACAGCATTATGCTCCATGTTTTAGTAATTTCTCAACTTCTTTCACTTCAGCATCTCTGACTAGAACTTTCTTTTGCTTCGAAGTAAAGCCAGAAATTATTTCGACTTCTTTCTTGAACAGCCTTGAAAGCTGTTTCACTAGCTCCTTGTTTACTCTTCCCTTGACTGGGGTCTCTCGACAAAATATCACGAGTTCGTCGTTTAGCTTCATCCTAAACTGCCTTGACTTGGGCTTCACTCGGATTTCTAGGATTGTTCCTTGCGAGGCTTGCAATAGTTTCATGTTGGCACCGCATATTCATTGTTCAATAAGGAATATAGGAGATTGCTTTATACAAAAATCATTTCTCTAACTATCTTTCATCTGATGTAAAAAACTTATATGCGAAGTACTTGACTACATAGCGGTGTTATCAATGAAACTGAGACTTAAACTCAGGTCCAAAGATATCGCTCTAGTCTCTGTCTTCGCTGCTCTTCTTGTTATAATTTCAAGACTTCCAGGCATCCCCATAGTGGGCGGAGAAGGCAAAATCGAGTTTACCATAATCCTCACTCCTATTATAGGCATAGTGCTTGGACCTTGGCTCGGTGGTTTAGCAGCATTCATTGGCAACTCCATCGGCTGGCTAATACCAAAGACAACCTTCATGGGCTTTCTGTATCTACCCACTGGGCCTGTAGCAGCCATAGTGAGCGGGGCTCTAGCGAGAAAC
>JAOUJL010000232.1 GCA_029883255.1 Candidatus Bathyarchaeota archaeon
AGGTGCCACACCGAGGATGCAGTCTGGAGAATTTCTTCACATTTAAAACGTTCAATGCTACTCCAGCTTCGTGTGCGTTGATTGCCTTATGTTCTGCGCCATGATACTGCAGTATTCTCTTGAACTCGCTCCACATGGACACTAATGTTAGGTATAGGAGAAAAATCGCAAGGCGTAATACGGCTTCTACAATGTTGAAAATCACTCCCGTGAGATTGAACAAAGTAGTTAGGAGGAAGGGTACTATGAAGAAAACAGAACTCAAAGCCAAAGCCATGGCAATTGCTACCGCAAACTCCTTAACGGTGAACTTTTCCTCTTCTTCAAGAATTGCATTTGCAGAGTAATAGAGGCCTTTGACACCGAGATAAAAGGTTTCAAATAATGCGATGATGCCTCTTAGAAACGGTAGTCCAAGGATCTTGTGTCTTCCAGATATGGGGTTTGTCTCTTCTGTGTGTGTCAATATCTCTTTGTTTGGTTGTCTAATACACATCACCACATGTGTGCGGGAGCGCATCATCACACCTTCTATCAGAGCTTGTCCACCAAATGCCAGCGACGGCTCTTCTCTTCTTTGGGCGCACATCGTCATCATTCACAAGAAGATTACGCTGGTCTTATATTCCTTTGTTCCTTTTCGATTGCGTGCATGGATTAGTTTTGTGGGATATCAGCGTTAACATGGCATTAAATCCTTTGTCATAACCTTTAAAATGCATGCATTTATCTTTTCGATATTAGTTAGCTCGCACTTGTAGAAAGACGGGAAAAAGAAAGCCCGCATGATTTGCATGCATACTATACGTTTCTTTTACGCTGATGTTAAAAGAACGTAAATATCTTCGATGCATGCATATACGCGCGCTTACTCAATCAGCATTAGAACGTCTTCTGACATGTAACTTATGAGCTCGTCAGCAGTGCTTTTACTGAAGAGTGTCACCACACAATTTCTAGTAATCCCGACTACAATTCCTCGCTTCTGCACTTCAAAGACAACATACCATATCTTTCCATGTTCAACATATTCCTTGTAGAGCGTGGTGTCAACAAGATCAGATCCTGCCAAGCAAAGCTTTTCCACTCCAGGTATATCGACTTCGTCAAACCATATGAGCTTCGTCGCCTGTGGGTTTGACTCATGCAGCTCTTTGAGAGTGGCATGGGGAATATCAACCTCGACAATGGCGTGGGGTGCAATGAACAAAACCTTGCTTAACTTGTTCGCAACAAAATTTGTAAGTAGCTTCTTCACTCCACGAGCTACAGAAGGCGCTGACACGATTATAAAGACCCTCTCCTTGAAGGGTTTAATCCAAAAAGGAGCTTCTTCCGTGATAGGAACTTCAACCAATTTGCGTTTGTAGAAACGCTCCTGCACGAAATCTTTGCTGAAGACTCCGGATATTATCGCTCCATCCTGTTTCAGGTCCAAGATTTCTGTTACCAGATTTATGGTTTCTCCATTCTTCGTTTGGTGAAGCTCCTCCTCACGGAAATCCTTGAGCTTCCCAACTGTCATTCCGATATTAGCTTCCTCTTTTATCTCGAAGATCTTGGCAGGCAGAACCAATCTTAACACTCAACCTCTAGATGGTGGTTACTTGCTCGTTCGGACTTTAGATTCCATCTGCCAATATCTCGTTCGGTATATTTCTCTATTACTCTGTTGCATGCATGTGGAGAGGTAAGTAAAGTGAGTATTACCCTGAAATTCTTAATCTGACCCCGTCATGGGTTTTATCTCAACTTGCGTGGGAATATGGAATAGCTTTTTGCCACAATTAGGACATTTGCCATTAAAAATTTCAATGATTTCATAGGGAGGTTTCAACTCTGCTCCCTCATAAAGAACAATGCCACAATCTTGACAAATCACTCGTAAAGGCATCAGCCCCGCACCTCTACCACTCAAGGTCTTTTTCTGCTATTTTTTGCCAGCAATTCCTGCAGATCGGTTGTCGCTTACCCTTATAGTAGATGTAGACTTCTATGTCTGTGTTCTTGCATTCACCATTCCAGGGGTTTCTACAACGTTCAACATGGTGAGCCATGGATATTCCTCAAGTAGGCTTCATCTTTCCATACATTTAAGGCAATCCACCGAACGTCAAGTGAGAGGGCAGAGGGAGTTAGATGAAAGTAATGAATGCGTGCCGTTTCACTCTTCTGTAATTGTTCGCAAGTAGATGATTGAAGTCTTCAAGTCGTGTTTGAATAATTAGGGTGGAGACAAGCTTTTATACTCAGCTTTAGGGAATTTGTAGTATCGAAAGGAAACTGATGAAAGATGACATCTGAAGACCGATTTGTTGAAATGGTTAAAGCTCAAATCAAGTTGGAAAAAGACACTGTAAGAGAGGTTAAGAAACTAGAAGATGCCACCGGCAATTTGGCGACAAAGCTGCTCTTGGCGGAGATGAGGTTTGACACTGAGAAACACGCCAAAATTTTACAAACGATGTTAAATCTAATGAAACAAAGAGAAGCGGGATTGCCCTCAAAAGGTCATTTAGATGCTCTCACAATCAAGCTTTGGGACGCGAAAATAGACAGCTACGTCGACACCCTTGTCGTGAAAAAGATGTTGAAAGACCATGTGGAAACTGAAACGAAAATGTTGAGACATGTCGAAGATGAAATCAAGAAAACTGATGACGAAGCCTTGAAACTGTTGCTCAAACACATTTCTGACGATGAGAAGAAACACCATGAAATTATGGAAACTATACTTAAGAAAGCCTATGAAATGGGGCCTTAAGATTATCTGAGCAGGTTACTGAAGCCATGCATGCATGGTGGGACTTGAACCCTACACTGAGAGGGAGACGTTTCCCACAACCTAAATTTTTGAGAGTGCTTTGAGTCATCGGGCGCGAGGTGAATCAATGCACGGTGTCAATTAGATGTTTGGAATGTGTTTATTTTCAC
>JAOUJL010000234.1 GCA_029883255.1 Candidatus Bathyarchaeota archaeon
AAGAATTATCCGGGCTTCAAAGAGAACAGTGATTGTGGAGAATAACAAAACAGCACATCTGGCCAGTTTGATAAGAGAAAAAACTGGAAAAGAAATTGAACACAAGATTCTGAAGTATGATGGGAGGCAATTCTTTCCAACTGAGATTCATCAGAGGGTAAAGGAGGCTCTGTAGAATGGTTGAATTAGCCGACTTGAAAACCGTAGGGCAACCTAACTGGTGTCCCGGCTGTGGAAATTTCTCTATATGGCATGCCCTAAAAAGGGCTATCATTGAACTGAACCTTGAGCCGCACAACGTTGTCATCTTCTCTGGAATTGGGTGCTCTTCAAAGATGCCTCATTGGATCAACACCTACGGGTTTCATGGGATCCACGGGAGACCCTTACCCGTTGCAACTGGAGCAAGACTAGCCAACAACAATTTAACCACTATCGTGATCGGTGGAGACGGTGACGGATACGGAATAGGGATCGGCCATCTAATACACGCCATGAGAAGAAACCTAGACATCACCTACATAGTCACCAACAACCAAGTCTACGGCTTGACAACTGGGCAGACATCCCCAACCAGCGACAAAGGATTTGCCACAAAATCAACCCCAACCGGAGTCATCGAAACGCCTGTGAACCCAATAGCCTTGGCCATCGCTTCTGGAGCAACCTACATCTCCAGAGGCTTCGCGAAGGAAATGAAACACCTTACAAAACTAATAGCAGACGGCGTCAGACACAAAGGATTCGCGCTCGTAGACGTGCTGCAGCCTTGCGTCACTTTCAATCGCAAAAACACTTACGAATGGTTCTCGGAGAGAGTCTACAAGCTGGAAGAAACAAACCATGACGTCACAAACAAGCAGGTAGCGTTCCTGAAGTCGTTGGAGTGGAATGACCATATTCCTATAGGGCTTTTCTACAGGGAGATCAGACCGACATACGAAGATGAGTTACCGCAAATAGCGGAGACACCTCTAGCCAAACAAAGAATTGAAGACATAGACATAAGCCGTCTCATGAACGAATTCGTCTAACACTCAATGAAACGGAAATCCCTTATATGCAAAGATAGAAAATATATTGGGGAGAGAGCAACTTGCCTGAAACCTTGGAAAAGATTATGAAGGAAACCGGCTGCTGCAACACGTGTAACGGTTGTATTGAGTGTGACTGCCCTAAGAATCGGGAGAACGGGCCAAGAAAGCTTCAAGTAGACATGGCTCGAGTGGACTATGACCTAAATCTGGCAAGCGGAGACTAACGTGCGCGCGCATAAAGTTTGCCAAAGCTAAATGCATGCATGCAAATTATTCTTTTAGTCATGCATGTGCGTGCGCATGCAGTAGTCGGGAACCCTTATAAAAGGTGCCAAAACATATACAAACATCAGAGATGATGACTAAATGCCTCTTATCGTCAAGGGAACCGTCTTCAAATTCTCTGGCGTCCTACCGGATCGTTCAACCAAATTTTTCGTTAACGTCCCTTCGGATTATCTCTCGGGTCCCTACGATCTTTTAGATAATGATGAAATCAAGGGTGAAATCATAGACGCCTGGAAAGGAGAAGAGGAATACCGAGACCTTAGAGGAAAAGCGATCACTTTGATCTTGAAAAAATCAGAAGCCATGGATTCTCTTTTCATATCAGACGATTCTTGGAAGCCACTTTTTAGGGAAAAAGGCTTGGTAATGCCAGGCTACAAACTCTATATAAAGCTCACAGAAGCCATCTCCAAATCAACAAATGTACCGATAAAACTGTATACTGAGAAGGATGTGACATGCACGCATGCAAATGACCAAACATCTACTTGCTAGGTAGCTTTCTTAGGAAATCGTATGCAGGCCTCTACGCGTCTTGTTATGCATGCACCGCATCATTTGGCGAGTTCTCTCACAACTTCCAGGTTTTCGATATCACTTCTCCTTTCATCAACAGGAGTTTCTAAGATTAAGGGTAGTCGTCCCAGCGAGCTCTTCAGGATGTTTCTGAATCCTTGCTCCCCAATTTTTCCCATCCCAATATGTTCATGCCTATCAAGTCTGGAGCCGAGACCCGCCTTGGAATCGTTAAGGTGAACAAGCCTAAGCTCCTTGAAACCTATCGTCTCATCGAATCTCCGCAACGTATGTTCAACAGCTCCTTGAGAAACCAAGTCGTACCCCGCTGCAAAGGCATGTGACGTATCCAAGCACACGCCAATACGTTCTCTATCCTTGATCCTAGAAGCGATATACTCGATGTCCTCAAAAGAAGATCCCGTGCTATTCTTTGTTCCAGCAGTATTCTCCAAAAGAAGAACCACCTCATTATCAACCTCAGAAAAGGAGCTGTCAACTGATGCAATGATTCGTCTGAACCCCTCCTTCTTCCCATAACCCAAATGGCTGCCAAGATGCGTGACAACATAAGGAACACCCAACTCCCCAGCTCTACGCAACTCATCTCCAAGAGCCGCGACCGATTTACGATAAACATCCTCCTTCGGAGAAGCAAGATTCAACAGATACGGCGTATGAATAAAGACCGGCCATATCCCACTCTGCTTCAACTTCTTTCTGAAACCTTCAACCTCCCTAGAGCCTAACTTTTCGGAACGCCAACCACGAGGATTACGAGAAAACATCTGCAACGTGTCACACCCCCGCTCTACCGCTCTGTCAACAACTCTATCAATCGTGCCCGCAATTGACAAATGCAAACCCAACTTCACTTCCACGCCATCACCCATCCACAAACCACGTACCCAAAAACTGAACACTCAGCTATTTCTGTTCTTAGACAATGAAGACGCACACGCATAAAGTTTGTCAAAGCTAAATGCATGCATACCTCTTCTGGCTTATCGAGGGATTAGATGTTTAACATCACCAAAGCCAGTCACTAGAACCAAAAGAATTCTCATACTCTCTAGCTTAGCAACTGAT